>JBILTA010000142.1:0-9897 GCA_044371785.1 Pirellulaceae bacterium
TAGATTCTTGCTTCCGTCATAGCCTCACCACATTTTCTTTATGTTGTTCCAAGTAGATCCACAGAAGGCCAATCGGTTGAAGCGAGTGCCAAGCCAGGCTCCCGTGAACTGATTCCCAACGATGAGTTGGCGACTCGCCTAGCGTTGTTTCTATGGAGCAGCATTCCTGACGAAGAACTTTTGCAAACAGCTCGGGATGGCTCTTTAGAGAATAGCGATGTCCTTAGGGCTCAGGTGTCGCGAATGCTTGCCGATCCCAAAGCCAATCGTTTTGCGGAGCATTTTGTAACACAATGGCTCAACATGGAGCTCCTCGACTTTCTCAATATTCAACAGAATGTTCCCGGATTTGATCCGCTGTTGAAAGAAGCGATGCGACGAGAGCCCATCGAGTTGTTCCGCGAAATAATGCACTCTAATGCCAGCGTAATGGATTTTCTGCATACCGATTATACGGTCGCTAATGAACGTTTAGCGAGGCACTATGGGATCGAAGGCGTTTACGGAAACCATTTCCGACGAATTCCATTAAAACCAAGCGATGTTCGCCGCGGCGGTTTGTTAACCCAAGCGGGACTGCTGGCGATGAATTCAGATTACCCAGACTCCCATCCCTTAAAGCGTGGTAAATGGGTTCTTGAGAGTTTGCTGAATGATCCTCCTCCGCCACCACCACCTGCTGTTCCGCAAATTGATTTGGCGAACCCTGAGATCGCCAAAATGACCTTGAAGGAACGAATCGAGGATCATCGTAATCACCCAGCTTGCATGGCCTGCCATATGAAGATCGACCCATGGGGTATTGCGTTTGAAAATTACGACGCTGTTGGCAGTTGGAGAGATGAAGTCAATGGTAAACGAGTCGACGCCTCAAGTAAGCTCTACAACGAACAGACGCTGGATGGCATTGCTGGTCTAAAACTGTTCTTGCTAGAGAATCGACAAGATCAGTTTGTGCGAGCCATGGTGCACAAATTATCCACCTATGCCCTAGGCCGCCCGCTAAGATTTACAGACCGAGCTGACATGGAACGTATCACTGCTAAAGTGCGAATGCAGGGTGATGGCCTCAAAACCATGGTTACAGAAATCGTGTGCAGCGAATTGTTTCGTTACCGATAGATCAATTACAATTTGGTAGGTCGAGTAAGCTTGTAAGGAAATGTTATGCCAATAGATCTTAACCGAATTGACCGTCGCCGCTTCCTGCGGGGAACTGGATTGGCGCTTGCGATTCCAATGATGGGATCCCTTCATCAGATGATTCGCGGTGCTGAGACCTCTAATCCTCGACGACTAGGCTGTTTCTATTTTCCGGATGGCGTCCCGATGCCATTGCCGAATGACCCAGCCTATCAAGATTGGGCTTGGTTTCCACATGGCAATGGAGCCGACTTTAAATTCTCAAAATGTATGGAAACGCTGGAACCGCTGCGGAACGAACTGACCGTGCTCTCAGGCTTTTCTCATATTGCGGCGAGAAATGTGCACGGGCATAACAACGCGGATCAGTTCCTTACGGCTGCCTCACTCGGAGATGGGGATCAAGAATACGCTAATACAATCTCGCTAGACCAAGTATACGCGAGTCACATCGGCGACCAAACGAGATTTTCGTCTCTTGTCATGTCGACCGACGGCGGAACGGGAACAGCACGTGGAACTCACACGATCTCTTTTGACAAACATGGTCGTCCGATTCCAGCCGAACACCGGCCGAAGCAAGTCTTCGATATGTTATTTGTAAAAGCTGACGCACAATCAGCCAAACGATTGGCGATGAGTCGCAGCGCGCTGGACGAAGTGCTATTGGACGCATCGGCGCTGAAGCAGAATCTCTCTATACAGGATCGAAAAAACTTAGATGAGTATATGGAATCTGTTCGCCAGGCGGAGCTCAAGGTTGAAAAAGCCAAGAAGTGGCTCGATGCTCCATTACCCAATTTAGAACGTGAACCACTAAACCTGGAACTCACCACGGATCAGCCTCGTGAGTATCTACAAATCATGTTCGAGTTGGTATACCTCGCGTTTCGAACCGATTCTACTAGGATTGCGACCTATCAAATCGGTCGTGAGAACGCCATCGGCAGAAGCGATCACTTGTCGAGAGCCGTTGGATTTAATTTGGCACACCAGCTATCACACGAGACGAAGCACCCTGATGGTTGGAAGAATTTTGGAATCTATTGCCGCTTTCTGAACGAAGAGTTTGGCCGATTCGTTGAGAAGCTACGGAGCACTCCCGAGCCCAACGGCAGTGGTTCGATGCTGGATAACTCTCTTCTCTTTTACGGATCTGCCTCCAGTGCATTCCATCTATCTCGCAATTATCCACTGATGCTCGCGGGAGGTAAGAACATGGGTTTCCAGCACGGCCGATACTACAATGCTGCTGGTGAGCATTTCCAAGGTGGCGCGTGGATGGGCAATCGAGAACCATGGCAAGACAAGGCCACTCGGGAAGACATACCCCTCTCGAATCTTTTTGTCACCATGCTACAAAAGCTCGGAGTTCAAACCGATACATTTGCCGATAGCACGGGAATCATCGAAGGGATCTAAATGCTGCGATGCGCAAGAGCAGGAGATGGGAAAAAGGAGAACAGGAGAGCGGCTCAGAATCGGCGTTCGGTCGGGAGGATCGTTTAGCCCTTTGCCGAAGGCTAGGCATCCAGCCGCAAAACTCGTCGTCCGAGAACTCCAATGTGCGCGACCGTCATAGAGAACGCTTGAAAAAGTACAAGCCCAACACGGGACAGACAATTGCCTTTTGCGGGTGATTCTTTTTTCTCATAGACCTCCATGACGTCACGTACATTTGTACGTATTCCCTCTTGCCGCTGAAAAGCGATGGATGAAGTGACACAGCAATCGGTAATAGAAAAGACCGTCTTGGCTTTGCCATCGTCTTTCAAGTTGCCATCTCGATGGGCTCTTTCACTGTACATTGGTTTCAATATAATCTCACCAATGGCTTCGTAAGATGCGCAGCAACGTTTCCGATCCGGGAAACAAGGCTCGGACAATGCACAAAGAAGCCGATCATGACACATTCTAAAATCTATCTACGACTTCTAATGAAACGCGTAATATGGCTGTAGCTACGAACAAAATGCCGATATGGACCATCGCTGTACCGTTTGTTGCGTTGGTTATTGAACTGACGATGCACGGCCAACCGGGAGCACTTGCCGCGATTGCTCTGTTTATTGGCTTGATTTCGGCCGTGCTGGCCGCCGTTCACCATGCTGAAGTTGTGGCATTGCGCGTCGGTGAACCCTTCGGTGCCATACTCTTAGCTTTAGCAGTGACTATTATTGAGTCAGGACTAATCGTTTCTATCATGCTCGGCGACCATGCTGACCCAACGTTGATGAGAGATACAATTCATGCAACGGTTGTGCTTGTTCTGCATGGAATCGCTGGCCTGTGTATTGTTGTCGGTGCGATTCGGCATAAGGAGCAAGAGTTCCGCACGCAGGGCGCCCATTCGTATTTGATAGTTTTATTGCCGATGGTTGCCATCACGTTGATCCTGCCAAACTTCACGACAAGTTCGCCTGGTCCTTATTACACGAACGCGCAGTTGGGTTTTGTCAGTTTGATTTGTTTGGCACTTTGGTCTGCCTGTACCTTCGTGCAGACAGTGCGCAATCGGGAGTATTTTCTTCCCCGACAAGATGAGGATTCCAATCACGCTGAACGGCCATCGATCAAAATAACTATCGCTTCGGTCGTATTGCTCCTATTGTCTTTAGTTGGAGTCGTACTCTTGGCGAAAGGGGTGTCACCCGTCATTCAATCGGTTGTCACTCGACTGAACGCCCCACCCGAACTCGTCGGTGTTATCGTCGCTGCAATCGTACTACTTCCGGAAGGTATGACTGCCATTCGTGCAGCATTGGACGACAAGCTTCAAACTTCGATCAACCTCGCTTTGGGATCGGGAGTTGCCAGTATTGGGTTAACCATTCCTGCAGTATCTTTCGTCGCATGGCTTACGGATCACCCTTTGGCGCTGGGAGTCAATTCCGGAGGCGCTGTATTGCTGGCCCTATCTTTCATGATGGCACTGATCACTTATGGCACGGGGCGAGCGAGCCTTTTGTCTGGTATTGTGCACTTGATTCTTCTGGCGACTTGGATTTTCTTGATCATCCTCCCCTAGGTTCGAGGAGCGTAGCACGGTCCGTGCACGGCCGTGCGGACAGCGGGTACAGATGCCTTACGGGCATGCGGGCCTGCGATCAAATGGTATGCTCAATATGCATTTAGCATTATAAGTACGCCTGCTTCGGGCTTTTCCGTTTTTTGTGCCGACCGAAACGGTGGATTTACCACTGGCAGAGGATATGCCAGGCTTCCAGACTTAAGAACTTCGTGAAGTGAAAACGAATCCCGAAAGAGCCGCCACCTATGTCCTGATTGTTACTCTCTACTCTCTACTCTCTACTCTCTACTCTCTACTCTCTCGCGCAGCGCCGCGGCGATATTCGAGAGGAGTCACCCCAGAGGCTTGTCGAAAGGCACGTGTAAAGGCACTTTGGTCGCTGTAGCCACATTGCTGAGCAATGGCCGCGACGGATTGCTGCGTCTCGCGCAATAGTCGCGACGCAATCGTGATCCGAGTTTTCACGATCAATTGAGAGGGGGTCAAGCCAAACAGCTTCTTGGTCAGTCGAGCCAAGCGAGCTGTGGATAACTTTGAACGAGCGGCCAGCAGGGCAGGGGTCAATTCCATCGCTGGTGTTTGCTCAAACGCTTCGAGGACCTCAGCGAAGGCTTTGGGTATTTCCCCAGTACGCACCGCCGTCCGCACATCGCGAGAAAAGCCAATCAGACCAATCGCTTTTCCTTGCCCATCTTTTAACGGAATCTTCGAAGTCAAACACCAGACTGGCTCATTGGGCCTGTGCCATTGCAATTCCAAATGATCCAACAGAGCCTTTCCACTTCGCAATACTCGCTGATCTTGCTCGGTTGGAATGCTCCCAAACTTTCCAGGGCAGATCTCCTGTGGAGTTTTTCCCAAAGCCTCGATCTCGGACTTCAAACCATGTCGAGCCAACAGAGAATCGTTTACGACGACATATCGCCCAGCTGCATCCTTGATGAAAAAGGCAATATCCGCCGTCAAGTTGAACAGCGATTGCAATACACGAACATCGATCGACTGCAAAGTCGTCGGCAATTCCTTTCCTATCCCTGGCAATCGCATATTCACCACTAGCTGCCTTCTGGCATGTCAACAAGATGAACCCATGTGTTCCATTCTTCCTCCGGCTGGATTTGACGTCAAGCTGGATCATGAAACCGTTACCTAAGATTAGGGCCCATCTCGATTTGCTTGAACTCGTCGTCGAGCCTAGAGACCGATCGCCCTGCAAGCGTCCAACGATGTTATTTGTGCGCATTTTGTTGGAAAACTAACGCTTCTTATCCAGTCGCTAGGGCTAGCCAGACATAATGGGACAACGACGTTGGCTATAATGGTAAGCTCTTACCCAACCCAAGTCCCACGAAAAGATTTCTCATGGCCGCTCCTTTCATCCTCCTTGTCTCGTCCGTCCTCGCATTCCTCTCCTCACGCCTGTTATCCGCTGAGCCTACACCTCCGCAGAATGGACTCTACGTTTGGTATACAGAAGATGGCATGCAAGCCAAAGGTTCCTCGGTGACAGGTTGGAATTGCGAGTCAAGCAACCAAGCCCTTTCGCTAAACCGCATCGTAGGGAGACCTCAATTGATTCGTGTTGATACTCCAAGCGGAGTCAAGAACACGGTTCGCTTGAAACGTGCCGCCTTGTGGCAAACGGTGGAGTCATGGGGCACGTTACAACAAGCGAAAACGATTTTTATCTACGCGCGTATTTCGGGGAAGAAGGAGGGAGTTCTGTTTGATGGCAGCACTCGAAGAGGAATGCTCCCATGTCGCTGGAAGAGCAACCAGTGGGATGTAGCTGGGAAGATTAAGACGTCTCCCAAAGTGAACCAATGGCAGTGTCACAGCTTTGCCTTCGATTCCAAGACTTCACCATTGGGCGGCTTCATTGTTGGTGCCAATGTGGCTACCGAAGAAAAGTTAGATTGCGATATCGCTGAGATACTCGTTTATTCGCGAACGGTCAGTGAACCAGAAGTACAGGAAGTAGAAAAATATTTGGTAGCGAAATGGGGTGAGCCACAAGAACTTCCACAGTCGGAACAACCGAGCCCAGTGATCGCATCGATTGATCCGAGCGTCAGTCAAAAGATCTTGCGGCAAGCGGGGGATGATGACGTTCATACTTACCGCATACCCGGTTTAACAACGACAACAAAAGGGACCTTGATCGCTGTGTTTGATGCCCGCAATAAAAGTGGTGCTGATTTACCTGGCGATATCGATGTAGCCTTGATGCGATCCACTGATAATGGTGACAGCTGGAGTCCGATGAAACGTATCATCGACTTTGATGCTACCGTGCCAGGCTCGATGGGGAATGGTGTAGGCGATCCCGCAATATTGGTCGATCGAAAAACGGGTATTATCTTTGTAGCCGCATTATGGTCTCAAGGTAAACGAGCATGGCATGGCAGCGGTCCAGGGCTATCGCCTGAAGAGACGGGCCAATTTGTGTTGGTGAAGAGCATCGACGACGGCATAACGTGGTCGCAGCCTATCAATATTACAACACAAGTTAAGAATCCAGCTTGGCGATTATGTTTCAATGGACCGGGCAATGGTATTCAGCTTGAGGATTCAACGCTTGTCTTTCCCGCCCAATATCGAGACGAGTCCGGAATGCCACACTCATGTTTCATCGCGAGTCTTGATGGCGGCGAGAATTGGCGAATCTCACCCGCTGCAATCCCGGCCGAGATTCCAACAAGCGAGAGCGCGATAGCCCAGTTGCCAGATGGCTCATTACTTCTTTCGATGCGCAACGAATCAAAGGCGGGTGTACGAGCCTGGGCTCGATGGGAATGGAAAGAAGATGTGATGCAAGGCGCATGGAGTCAACCTTGGTATACGGTAACGGATCCAACTTGTATGGCCTCGTTGATTCGGACTGACAAAGGTGAGCTTTTATATTCGAATCCGAACGATGCACAACGGCGAGTGAATTTAACTGTTCGCAAGAGTACCGATGGAGGCAAGACTTGGGATACAGGTCGAGTGCTGGATCCTGGGGGAGCGATGTATTCATGCATGACAGTCCTCCGCGATGGTCGGATCGGAATGTTGTATGAAAGCGTCGACGCCGAAGGCCTCGTGTTTCTTCGATTTGAGCCCTAGTCGCACGGCTGTAACGGCCGCATGAGTAGTACGGTTGGTCCCAGCCGTATTCGTATCGCCGGCCGTTTCAGCCGGCGATACGACCACTTACGCTCAGCAGAGAAACCAAATCAATCATCCACGCACCACGGGTCGTCCGCCACACCCCATTCTTATAAGCAGGTGCAAGGGCTCAATAAGGATATCTGGACCTAATTTTAATTCTTTGAGAGCACACGCAAAACAAATCCAAAAAAATTTGGATCTGTAATTTGGTGCCCACATGCAATTGAGTTTAACACGTCGGAGTTTCGAGAAGTTGGCGATTGTCTCGATATCAAATAGCCGTGCTAATTCGCTGCAATCTTTTCGATAAACATATCTCGTTTCAAAGAGTGTTGAACCAATGCGATATCAACATATCATCCATCGATACGATCGAAATAATCCATTCACTTTCTTTTCCACAATCTCACTTTCCGCTTCATCAAGCAGAACTTCTCTAAGAAGCTGAGGCAAGTTATAGCGGTCGCATTCCCACCAATCCTACCTTGCAACTCAAGCGATTCCTCCATCATGTCGGCACCAACCGCTACGCAGTCGCCCACAGCTTCTTCAGCACCAAATAAGACTTATACATCCACACGAGGACAACAACAACTTGCTTCCCAACGTCAATGGTTGATCTTAATGCTGGCGATCACCTTGGTAGCTAACGCAGCGATTCTCGTGTGTCAGCAAGTCGCCATTCGCTTACTTGCTCCTACCATCGGGTCATCGATAGAAACATGGTCATCTGTCTTAGGTATCTTTTTGCTCGGAATCGCCGTAGGCAACTTCATCGCTTGCCGTTTTGCAGATCATTACTCTCCGAAACGGCTCATTTTGCTCAGTCTGTTGCTTGGAGCCATTTCCGTTTGGCTTATGCCTCAGATCGCATTTTTCTTTGAAACAACAAATTGCTTAGCTTCGCTACCGCTATTCCTACAAATCCTTATTGCATCGTTTGCTGTTTGCCTTTTGCCTGGTATAGCATTGAGTCTCATTACGCCTCCTTCCATTCGTAGCCTTGTACGCAACCCCAAGCAAGCAGGCTCGATCTCTGGCAGCATCTTTGCTCTCGGAACATTGGGAAGCCTAGTTGGAAACTATCTTACCGGCTTTGTTTGCCTAGCTTTCTTCGGTCTCGACAGCATTATCATGGCCACAACCATCACCTTGGCCGTTCTCGCCCTCTTGGTTGTAGCGTTAGGCAGAAGTTATCAAGAGAGTGAGATTACAAACCCGTTGAGCTCAAATGCGAACCTTCCAATCCAAGACAAAACAATCGCTTCTACCAAGACGCTTCACGGAACCCTACCGATTACCCAGGCCATCATCATCGTGACAGCCTGTAGTTTCGTATCAGGTGCTTTGGAAGGTGCGGCCTTCCGTATTCTTGCTCCGATGGTCGGCGTGTCTATGTTCTTGACGGCAGGCGTCGTTGGTGTTGTGCTCACGGGAATGTCGTTTGGCAATTGGCTCGGAGGAAAATTCGCGACTCTCTATGGAACACCCAGTACATTAAAACGCTCTCTGATGTTTGCATCGTTAAGCACGATATTCGTAGCGGTCATTTGGTCTGCTGTATTGGAGTTCGGCCTATTTGACAGCCTTCCGATGATTCCTAAGGTAATCGCTTGGTCGTTTAGTTTGTTCCTGGTACCCGCTCTGGCTTTGGGACTAATCACTCCACAAGTTATTGGACTTTGCATTCGAGACGTTCGAAGTACGGGCGCAATTACTGGCAAGCTGTATGGATTCTCAACGCTCGGATGCATCGGCGGTATCTTAGCTTCAGCTTGGATTATGGTTGAAACTTTCGGTGCCGTCCGCAGCTGCTTGCTTTGTGGTCTGATTCCACTCGGATTAGTGTGGATGTTAGCAACAACCGAAGCTGGAAAGGTAGCTCGTCTCACCATTCGGCAAGCACTCATTGCCACCTTGTTGGCTGCTGGACTATTTGCAACCCACCAATCCCCCTACGATGACGAAAGCAAGTATTTTGCTTTAAAAGTAACAGAAGCAACTCTAGAAAACCGAAAGCTCCAGTGCTTTACTTTGGATCACCTCGTTCACTCCTGTATCGACCTCGAAGACCCTACTTTCCTCTTCTACAAACATGAACAAATCCAAGCAGACTTAACGCGTGCCGCCGTTTTACAAGCTCGCACTGAGGGTCACACTCCACGAATCCTTGTGATTGGCGGAGGTGGTTACTCCTACCCACGTTGGCTCGAATCACAAGCGGATTTACAAGATGTCATTATCGATGTCGTAGAGATTGATCCAGCGGTAACAGAAATGGCCCACAATAAACTTGGGCTCTCCAGGGAAACACGCATCAACTCGTATCACCTGGATGGGCGTCAGTATGTAAAGTCCGCTCCCGCTCAGAGTTATGACTTAGTAATTCAAGATGCGGTAAATGATCTTTCCGTTCCTTATCATTTGATGACTCAAGAGTACACACAACTCATCAAACGTTTGTTGCGTCCCGAAAGATTGTACTTGCTAACTGTTATCGACAATTTTGATACGGGTCGATTTATGGGATCAGCTGTACGAACCTGTGAATCAGTGTTCAAGCAATCGAG
>JBILTA010000143.1:0-9870 GCA_044371785.1 Pirellulaceae bacterium
TTTAGCACCTGGCGAATTGCTCGGCGAGCCTATTATGATTCATGACGGTTTTGATCTATTGGAAGCAGATGGGGCCCGTTTAGGAATCGCCAGCACTTTGATTTTGGCCATTGTATTGCTTGTGCTCTTTCGCAGTATTCGCTGGATGATTGTCCCATTGTTGGTGGTGCACTGGTCTTTGTTGGTAACCCGTGGCTTGTTGGTAATGTTGGGTGGTGAATTGTCGATGGTGTCGTCGATGTTAACGGCAATGGTGACAGTCGTGGGCGTTGCCACCGTAATTCATATCTTGGTTGAGTTCCAGCAACAAACAAAAGTCCGGAATTCAAATGAAGCGATGGAGACAACGATTCGTTATCTGTTCAAACCCGTGATGTGGTCTGTTATCACTACGGCAGTTGGTTTTGCTTCGTTAACGCTTGCACGAGTTGGACCGGTGCAAGATTTTGGTTGGATCATGTCCTTGGCGGTATTGGTGACTGGAGTTGGAACCTTACTGTTGGTGCCTCCCTTAGCTTTGCTGGGCTCCGTCGATCGTCAGCCTCACGAAATACCGGGTGATCATTGGTTGAGGGGCGCTTGTGAAAAGGTTTATCAGCTAGCGGTCGATCATCGCTTACTTGCTCTTGTCGTATTGGGATTGTTGACGCTTTTAGCCTTGGTGGGAAGTGCCAGGCTCGAAGTCGAAACGGACTTTATCAAGAGTTTTCGCGAAGATAGTCGACTCGTAAAAGCTTACCGAACCGTTGAGCAAAACTTAGGTGGAGCTGGAGTATGGGATATCGTGGTGCCAGCTCCTGCGACATTGACGCAGCCCTATCTGAACGAACTTGAAAAGCTACAAACGAAATTGCGTTCCATTGAAATTGATCTTACTACGGAACAGACGGGAGCGAACCCTGCTCCAAGAGTCGTTTTACGTCTCAGTAAAGTGATCAGTGTGGCAGACGCGATCAAGACGGCCAATGGCGATCGCTGGTTAAGTTTGTTACCCGCTTCGGCAAAGTTAGAAGGGATGAAGCAAACCATGCCAGAGTTTATGGCTGCCATGTTGACGGAGCCTGATGCCAAGAGTGGCCTACGCCAATTGCGAATCATGTTGCGGAGTCCCGAGTCGACCAATGCGGCTGCGAAAACCAAGTTGATTGAAGCGGTACGAGCTGAAGTTCAAGATTTTGCGAGCAGTCCGCAATGGCAAAAACAATTTGGGGATGAGAAGCCCGCGGAGCCTTATATTACGGGCTATTATCTGTTGTTGGCGAAGTTAGTGAACAGTCTGCTGGCCGATCAATGGTTATGTTTCTTGGTGGCCACCGTTGCGATTGGCGTGATGTTGTGGGGGGCGATGGGAAGTTGGTGGTATGCGGTAGCTTCCTTGGTTCCGAATCTACTGCCCATTGTATTGGTTTGGGGAATCATGGGTTGGTTAGGTTGGCGAGTTGATATGGGAGCAGTCATGATTGCAGCGGTTTCGGTCGGTTTATCCATCGATGGCTCAATCCATTACTTGCTAAGAGCTCGCCGTGAAGTGATATCTTCAAGCGATGATACAGTACCTCTCGATTCGAAGGTCCGTTGGGATATTCAATTGCGAGCTGCTCAGCGATCCACTGGGTTAGCGTTGACGGTTGCAACCATTGCTTTGGTATTTGGTTTTCTGAGTTTGGTGGTCAGTGATTTTCGGCCCACGGAAACTTTCGGGCGATTGGTGAGTCTGACAATGCTGGGTGGGTTAGTTGGTAACTTAGTTATTCTGCCCATTTTGGTTGCACCGCGACTTAATCGCCGCTCTTCTTGAAGAAACTAGCCCCAATGTGGGCTTCGCAGGGTTTCCTTGTGACCTCTCGCTAGCTAACTTGGTGAGACAGTTTGCCGTCATTATCGACTGTCCCGAATTAGGGTTGCCTCAGCCTCAAAACCGGGTTTTACGGGACTAGCGTGGGCATCTGAATGTAGGTTCAGTAGGTGGCGAGTCGGCCATCGACACAAGGCAGAGTCAAAGATTCATTATTGGAGATTCTATTCGTGCAGAGCACCCAGAAGTCTGCTTATGTGAAATCTGAAGGGGAACTGTTGGGGCATCCCGCAGGTTTATTCACCCTGTTTTTCGCTGAAATGTGGGAGCGTTTTTCGTTCTACGGAATGAAGGCCATCTTGCTCTTCTACATGCTCAAGGGATTCTTGGGTTATGGAGACAAAGATGCGAATGCCGTTTACGGGGCTTATACAGCGTTGATTTACATGACGCCATTTTTCGGCGGTATCATCGCGGACAAAGTATTGGGTGCACGAACATCGGTGGTGTTCGGTGGTTTGCTGATGGCTGCCGGACATTTGCTTATGACGATTGAAGAAGACTATTGTTTCTTCTTTGGTTTGGCCTTGTTGATAACGGGCACGGGCTTCTTCAAACCGAATATCTCTTCGATGGTCGGTGAGTTGTATCCTCCCGATAGCAAGAAACGTGACAGCGGTTTTACCCTGTTCTATATCGGCATCAATTTGGGTGGCGGTATGGGGCCCCTGCTCTGCGGTTACATCGGAGAAACCTATGGATGGCACTGGGGATTCGGCTTAGCCACAATTGGCATGTTGATGGGCTTGGCAGTGTTTGTTGCACCGAACCGCGTGACACAAGTCTTGATTCTTATTACAGCTGTCGGTAGTTCGTTAGCGCTGATTTTCTACAATGCTGGTGACATCAACTCTTGGGTCTCTAGTATCTTCGTGGCAATTGCGTTATCGACTGCTGCAGTCGCCGCCATCATTGCTTTAGCACGTGGTGGTCTACCCAAAGAATGCGGTATGCCCGCTGATCCAACCAACTGGAGTAAAAAGCTCATCTATGTGATGCTGGGTACCATTGTTGCCGTTCCAGTATTCGCGGCGTTGGTATCGGGTTTCTCCATCGTGCCTGGTTTCAATGAGCAGTTAATCGTTATTCCAGAGTCGGTGACAGAGCCGCTTGCCAAGAGTGAGAATCCGCTGGTGAAGGGCTTCGGCAAAGTGATCGAGGAAGCTAGCCGTCCGGCAGGCTTGATCTTGTTGCTTTCGGGGTTGATTGCTGTTGTATATTTGATGAAAGAAGCGTTCAAACAACCAAAGATTCAGCGCGAGCGACTTTTCGTGGTATTCACGCTGACGTTCTTTTCGATGTGGTTTTGGGCATTTTTTGAACAAAACGGTAGCTCGGTCAATAACTTTACCGACCGTAACATCGATCGCGTTTCTGAAACCTCATTGGTGACCGAAGCTGATGTTGGAAAGACGGTGCAACTGTCCTTGGTAATCGGTGACTCCAGTAAGCCATTCTTCAGCCAAGAATTTCTAGGACATGAAAATGGTTCGGATGCCATCAAAGCTAAAATTGAAAAAGCCATTCGTCAGGTGGAGGAAAGTAAAGAACCAGAGAAGCAAATGAGCACCGCCGATTTGGATCAAACTATTGCGGAGGTTTTAGCTCAACCCAAGTTGAGCATGACCGCTATCACCGCTTTACGCGAATACGCCAAGACGACCGAAGCAAAAGACGAAGACAAGTTCATTGAATGGACTTATACGGCGGAGAACGTTGGCAAAATTGGTCTGGGTGGTACGGAAGTTCCTGCCTCGGTTTTCCAGTCGGTCAATTCGATTTTCATCATTATATTCGGGTTGGTTTTCACTGCGATGTGGGGCTTACTTGGCAAGTTTGGGCTTGAGCCAAGCACACCGCTCAAGTTTTCGTTAGGTTTGTTCCAAGTCGGATTGGCTTTTGCGATGTTGTACTTTGGAGCCAAAACGGCAGATGCGGATGGTATGGTGGGCATGCACTGGATCTTGCTGCTGTATTTGTTGTTAACCACCGGTGAGTTGTGTGTCTCGCCTGTTGGTTTATCGATGGTAACGCGTTTGACTCCAACGCAATTGGTCAGTACCACAATGGGCGCGTGGTTCCTGGCGTCAGCCTTTGCGCAGTATTTGGCAGCGATTATTGCTCAGTTCGCCGTAGTCAATGAAGGGACCAGCAAGATTGTTCCTATTCCTGCACAAACGGTGAATATTTACGGTGATGTCTATTTTGCCATCGCATGCATGGGGACTGCATCTGGAGTGGTTTGCTTGTTGCTCACACCACTCTTGGTGAAATGGACTCACGCCAATGAGATTGAAGGTTCTTAACGATGTGTGGCATAGCGGGCGGAGTTTGGACGGATCCTCGCCGAGCCATCGATGCCAATCTAATTCGTTCGATGACGGATGTCATTCGGCATCGAGGGCCGGATGACAATGGTCATTGGTTAAGTCGAGTGCCCGCCTACCTCCATCAACCAGAGGTCGGTGTGGCGCTTGGCTTTCGTCGCTTGTCGATCATTGATGTGGCGGGTGGACACCAACCTCTTTGCAATGAAGATGAGTCGGTATGGCTTGTTTTTAATGGCGAGATCTATAACTATCGTGAGCTTCGGCATCGTTTAGAAGGTGCGGGACACCAATTTAGAACGGACTCTGATACCGAAACGATCGTGCATTTATGGGAAGATCTTGGCCCTGAGTGTGTGCAACATCTTAATGGTATGTTCGCCATCGCGATCTGGGATACCAAAAAGCGGACTTTGTTTTTGGCTCGTGACCGATTGGGCAAGAAGCCTCTCTATTACTATCATCGGCCTGGCCAGCTTGTGTTTGGATCTGAGTTAAAGGTCTTGACGGAAGTTCCCGATTTTCCCAAACGGGTCGATCCGCGCGCGATCGACATGTTTCTGACCTACCAATACATCCCGCATCCGTACACGATTTATGAAGGCGTGCGAAAGCTTCCACCTGGTCATTGCGCGATCTATACACAAGATCAACTTGAAGTCAAAAAGTACTGGAACTTGGATCTTAATCATGAGGTCAAGATAACCACCGCTGAAGCTAGCGAGCAGTTGGAGGAGTTGTTAACGGATTCGATCAAGTTGCGATTACGTAGTGACGTGCCACTAGGGGCGTTTTTGTCGGGTGGTATCGATTCGTCACTTATCGTTCGGCTCGCACAGGATCAATTAACGCAGCCGCTGCATACATTCAGCATCGGATTTTCAGAAGCCGATTATGACGAGACGGCGTATGCCAAAATGGTGGCTCAAGCGGTCGGCTCGGTGCATGAAGAGTTTCGGGTAACGCCGGATGCGGTTTCGATTTTGGATCAATTGGCTTGGCACTATGATGAGCCGTTTGGTGATTCGTCAGCAATTCCAACGTGGTATTTATCCGAACTGACTCGAAAGCGGGTGACCGTAGCATTAAGTGGTGATGGGGGAGATGAGTTATTCGGCGGGTACGATCGTTATCGAGCATTGGTACTTTCCACATCATTTAACTATTTACCGGGGAGTTCATTGTTGGGGCAAGATTGGTTCCAACGTTTGCGGCCATCGGCAAAGCGACGCAGCTTTTTGCGGCGATTACAGCGATTCGGAAAAGCCCTTAATCAGCCCTTAGATCGCCGTTACATGAATTGGATACAGATATTCCCTGAGGAGTTACGGGGAGAGTTGTATGAAGATTCATTTATGGAGAAATTGCCGGGTGAAGATCCATTTGTATTCTTTGAATCTGCTTGGAAACAGACTTCGCAGCGCGACTTGGTGAATCGAGCCAGCCTTTCTGATCTGATGACCTATCTGCCTTGCGATCTGATGTGCAAAGTGGATATTGCTTCGATGGCTCATAGTTTGGAGGCTCGCCAGCCTTTCTTGGACTACCGTTTGGTAGAGTTTGCGGCGAGTTTACCGGGTAGGTTAAAGCTGAGGGGTTCGAAGGGTAAACGTATTCTGCGGGATACATTCAATAAACGGCTTCCAGCAGAAATATGGAATCGTCCGAAGATGGGTTTTGGTGTACCCCTGGGCAAGTGGTTTCGCAAGGACTTGCGTTCTCGGATGGAAGAAACGTTGCTGGCCGACGATGCCTATTGCCGATCGATGTTTCGACCGGATGTGGTTCGTACATTGGTGTCGCAGCATGTTCAAGGGGAAGTGAACCATCAGTATCGATTATGGCAGTTGTTAATGTTGGAGACTTGGATGAGGCGGTGGAAACCAACTCTTCCATAAATCCCGCCTGTTTAAATCCTGCGTACATAAATCCCGCTTAGCCTCTTTTGGGGTATCCCTCAAACTTGGTAAGCTACTGATAGAACTTGCCCAACCCGCACGAACCTCCTGCGCTGTTTCGTGCACTCCTTTCCTTGATGAAACGTCAGGCTTGATTATGAAGGACACGTTAGCCGTTATTCTCGCTGGGGGAAAAGGGACCAGATTAGAGCCTCTTACCCGTGATCGTGCGAAGCCGGCGGTTCCCTTTGGCGGCAATTATCGCATCATCGACTTCGTGCTTTCGAACTGCCTCAACAGCGGAATAAAGCAACTCTTGGTGTTGACGCAATACAAAGCAATGAGTTTGGATCGCCATATCAATTTGGGCTGGCGACATTATTTTTGTCGAGAACTGGATGAGTTTATTGATGTGGTGCCACCCCAGCAACGCATTGACGAACAGTGGTATCAAGGGACAGCGGATGCGGTTTATCAAAACATTTATGCTATCGAAAAAGTGCGTCCCAAGTACATCGTGATCTTGGCAGGCGACCACATCTACAAGATGAACTATCGCTCAATGGTGGATTACCACATTGAACGCGGTGCCGACTTGACGATTGGTGCTTTGCGAGTGGACCAAGAGTCTGCGAAGCAGTTTGGCGTGATGCAGGTGGATGGCGAGCAGCGCGTTAAAGGCTTTCAAGAAAAGCCCGCGCATCCATTGACCATTCCAGGTGATCCCGACCATTGCTTGGCATCGATGGGGATCTACGTTTTCACTGCCAAGTTCTTATTCAATCAGTTGCTGAAAGACGCGACTGAGATCGATAGTCAACATGACTTCGGCAAGAACATCATACCATCGATTATCGACCGACATCGCGTATTCGCTTTTCCGTTCCGCGATGAGAATCGTAAACAGGACGCCTATTGGCGCGATGTAGGTACTCTAGATGCCTACTATGAAGCCAATATGGATCTTATCGAAGTCGATCCCGTATTGAACTTGTACGACGAAGAGTGGCCTATTCGAACCTTCCAGCCCAACATTCCCCCACCCAAATTTGTGTTTGGCAGTTACGGCGGTGGAGACCGTTGTGGACATGCACTCGATAGCATCATTTGCCCAGGAACGATCATCAGTGGTGGTCGTGTTGATCGGAGCATTTTGGGAACTCGCTGTAGAGTCAATAGTTATTCGCACATCACAGATAGTATATTGTTAGATCGTGTTGAGATTGGTCGACACGTGCGAATTCGACGTGCGATTATCGATAAGGGTGTTAAGATTCCGAGCGGCATGGAGATCGGTTTTGATCCTGAAAAAGATCGAGCGCGAGGCTTTACGGTGAGCCCATCGGGTCTCACCGTCATCAGCCAAACCGATGCGGTTCGGTTGCAAGAAGGTGAGCCTGACTTTGGAAACGATCCATCGGAAGTAGCTACATTCTTGTAAGTGGAAAACCAGGCAAAGATTAAAGTTACCGAGAGCGAACGGCAAGGCGGATCGGTTGATATTGGCTCGGAAGCGGGTCTCATTTGGGTGAGGATGACCTATGGATTCATTGACGAATCCCATATTTTTTGTCGGTATCGCATCAGGGTTCTGTACTCTTTTGTTTGGCGTTTGGGTTGGAACACGCATCGGCCGCAGCCGCGAACGGACTAGCGCACAAGCTCTGCGAGATCGCCTTCAAACCATGGCACAGCAGTTGGCCAGTATGACCAACAACATGGGGTCGGATGTCCGATCTTACAACGGTCGCATCAATGACTTTCAAACTCAAGTTAATGGTATTCGAAATGCACGTGAGCAGCGTGTGGCCCGCAACGAGCTGGCCCAGGCGGAAGATGAAGTCGCTGTGTTATTGCAAGCGATCTTGCAAGTAAACGAAGGAATGAAACAACGTTTGGATGAAACCGAAGCACGACTTGAGAGTCATGCTCAAGCAATGCAGTGTTATATTACCGAAGCTCGCACGGATGCTTTAACAGGCTTGAATAACCGTCGCGTTCTCGATCAAGCGATCGATAAGATCTACCTTGATGGAACGCGTGGTTCGCAGCAAGAAGTATCCTTCGTTTTGCTCGATGTGGATCACTTCAAAAAGTTCAATGACCAACATGGGCATCAAGCAGGCGACGAAGTGTTGAAAGAAGTTGGTAAACGCATGCGGGAAAACGCATATGGCGCCACCTGCGTGGCGCGTTATGGTGGTGAAGAGTTTGCTGCCGTTCTTCCATTCGGCCTCGAGAGGGCCTGCAAGATTGCCGAAGAGATTCGTGCTGCTATTAACGCTCAGCCAATCGTTGTTGACGGCAAAGAACTGCGTATCTCGGCTAGTTTGGGTGTGGCGTTATGTGAGTCGAGCGAGAAGCCAAAGAGTTGGGTACGTCGGTCGGATACTGCCTTGTACGCTGCCAAAGGTATGGGGCGAAACATTGTGTCTTACTACTACGGTGGGAATTGTTTGCCGTTCGGCGAACGCGCAAAATCTGTCCCTGAAACTCCAGTTGTTGCTTCCCAAAACAATACACCCGTAAAGCCTCTTCAAGAGTCGCTTGTAGAAGTAGCGATCAACAAAGCATCGGCTGCTGCTCCGATTATCCCAACAGCTGCTGAACCGAAGGCTGTCGTTCGTCCAGCCGGTATCGATAGGGTGGCCACATCCGAGATTATTGCAAGCCCATCCAAAGCTAATGCGGCTGCTTCTGTCTCCAGTCCAACTTCCACCGAGCCAGTTCGTTCCGCGGAAGAAGCACTTCAAGCGGAGGTAGAGCTATTGAAACTTGAAGCAGCCAAGGCCAAGGTACAACGCCGTTTGGATGCCATTGTTCGCGAAGAGAGCCAACGTCGCTAAATCACTCGGTTGGTTGCGAGGCAAGCCATTGGCCGATGGGGATGTAACCACTCCAGAGAACGGCATGGGCTCCTGGCATGAGGGTGTTAGCAAACTCAGCTCCCTTTAAGACATCTTCTTGCGCGGGTGGTACCTCTTCGGCCCATAAAACGGTCAGTCCGCGGCGCCATGCCTCAAGGGGTGGATGTTCATTGGACTCTTGAAGATAGCGTAGCAGGAGTGACTGCGAGGCTGTGCCGGCCCCGCTCCAGCGATTTAGTAGGCCTTGTTTGGTTCCACTGACAAGCATCGCCATCGCCGGCAAAAAAAGTTCGTCCCCATTACCCAGATTAAGCGTCGCAGCCGAACTACTCCAGCCAGGAACGAGTAAGACTTCGGAAGTTACCATTGGGCTGACAAGAGAATCATTCCAGGTGAGTTTTGCTTTGGCTTGATCTTGTTGAAACCAGGCGGAATCCAGTGCGGTCGCATTCTCGATCGCTCGACAGGCCGCCAGAAGCAACGCGGGGCGGACACGATAGAGATGGATGGGGATAATTTCTTTGATGGGTTGCAGGGCCTTCATGCCGGGAACTTCGGTTTCGAATGCAACGGTGCGTTCAGCCTCTTCTTTCTCATCCAATCCCCCGAAGAAAGCCGCATTCCATAGGGCTCCTTCCCATTTCGCATCAGGTTGTGTTTTCTGCTTTTCTTCCAACGCCACCTTTCGACTCACCGCGTCAAAGCAATGACTTGCCAATGAAACGGTCGGTGAAAAGGCCATGTCACGTTTTTCAATCCAACGTGGTCCATCGCTGGCGTCAACAGGCAGCATGGCAAAGGGGACATACCAAACCCAACCGTCGGGCACGATGACCCATTTCGTGTATTGATCTAAAACGGGGCGAAGATCTTCTGGAAAAAGACCATCTCGCAATTCCGCTGCAGCTTCTTGGTAAAGCTTG
>JBILTA010000144.1:0-9860 GCA_044371785.1 Pirellulaceae bacterium
GATCGATTGCCCACCCCGAGGAGCACCGCGCCCTTCATTGGATGCGGTTGCTAAAGACGGTATCCAATTAAAAGTTAGAGCTCGCGTAACGGTTCGTGCTAACCTGCAACAAGTTATCGGTGGTGCAATGGAAGAAACCATCATCGCTCGTGTCGGTGAAGGTATCGTTAGCGCAATCGGTTCATCAGAAGACCACAAGATCGTTTTGAAACACCCTGATCTCATCTCAAAAGCGGTTCTAGCAAAACGGCTCGACTCGCAAACCGCATTTGAAATTGTCTCCATCGATATCGCGGACATCGACGTTGGCGAAAACATCGGTGCTCGCCTGCAAGCTGACCGTGCAGAAGCGGACATGCGAGTGGCTCGCGCACGCGCTGAAGGCCGACGTGCCAATGCTGTCGCAACAGAACAAGAAAACATTGCGAAAATTGAAGAGAGCCGTGCGAAACTCGTTGAATCAGAAGCCGATATTCCTAAAGCAATGGCCGATGCATTCCGCACAGGAAATCTCGGGATCATGGACTACTATCGTTTGAAGAATGTTGATGCTGACACTTCCATGCGACGTTCGATTGCCGGAACAGGCAATAACTCGACTCAGGCTGTTGCCACCTAAGCGAAGCGGGTTTATCCAGCAACGTAAGTACTGGCGATTCGTTAACAGAAACAATGCTCGGTCATTGAGTTGCGAAGTGGATTTTAGGGAAAACTAAAGATGGCCGATAACCTCGAAGATTTTCTCCGTCAAGCTGCACAACGTCGTCAGCAACGCGCAGCGGGGCAAACCCCACAACAGCAGCAGCCCCGTCAGCAACCCGGCCAGCAGCCACCCCGTCAACAGCCAGCCCGTCAACAGCCAGCCCGTCAGCCGGTTCGCCAAGTTGAACGTACCCGCCAAATCGTTGAAGCAGAAGTCGTCGAACTCGCTGACGAAGGCGAAAGTGTAAGTCGGCGCATCACTTCGCCAAGCCCAATCACCCAACCACATAACGTCTCCACCATCGGCCCAGCTGTTACTCCATCGCGTGAGATCGATACGGCTGACGAACGGATGGCCCGGCATGTGCAAGATTTCCTTGTTCATCCAGTTTCCAATCTTTCGCAAGAAACTGTATCAGCGAAGGACTCTATAGGCGCAGAGATTATTCAGGCGGCCACAGTCTCCGAAATTACTTCGTCGACCAATACACAAGTTCGCAAACAAATAAACCATCCACTGGTCGCAATGCTGCGTCGTCCCGAAACTCTTAAAGCGGCATTCATCGCTGGCGAAATCTTTAAAACAAAATTCTAACCGCACCGCATCCCCACTTGTCTAGATTTTTCTGCTGGTGCATGATCGAACGCCTAACATGTTTTTAGGCGAATCGAAGTACTGTGTGCCTAGGCATTCGATCTCGGTTTTCGCATACTCGGCTCCATGATTCAACATTTATAAAAAGGGCGCGCACATGTCCCAACTAAAGATCACTCCGGGCGAAACCAAATTGGGCTGGATCGGCACAGGGGTTATGGGGAAAAGCATGTGTGGCCACTTGATGAAAGGGGGCTTTGCAATGACGATTTACAATCGTTCAAAAGACAAAGCCCAAGAACTCGTCCAGCAAGGTGCGATTTTAGCTTCTACACCCGCTGAAGTCGCTCAGCGAGCTGATGTTGTCTTTGTAATGGTTGGTTTCCCGCATGATGTTCGCCAAGTCATTTTGGGCGATGACGGCGTTTTGTCGGGACTCCAACACGGTGGCGTTGTGGTCGACATGACAACCAGCTCGCCTCAACTAGCCCAAGAGATATATCGAGCCGCCAAGTCGCGTGGCCTTCATGCACTCGACGCCCCCGTATCCGGTGGCGACATCGGCGCCAAAGAAGCTCGCCTGTCCATTATGGTGGGTGGTGATCGCGAACCTTTTTCCGCCTTGACTCCATGCTGGGAAGCGATGGGAAAAACGATCCTATTTCAAGGCGGACCTGGCTCAGGCCAGCACACCAAAATGGTCAACCAAATTTTAATTGCCAACAATATGGTCGGTCTCTGCGAAGCCATGCTTTACGCCTATCGCTCTGGACTCGATCCAGTAGAAGTTCTCAAGTCGGTATCATCCGGAGCGGCCGGGAGCTGGTCTCTGTCGAACTTAGCTCCACGAGTTCTCAACAATGACTTTGCCCCTGGCTTCTACGTCGAGCATTTTGTAAAAGATATGGGCATCGCTTTAGAAGAAGCTCGCCGCATGAACTTGGCACTTCCTGGGTTGGCATTGGCTCATCAACTATACATCGCCTTGTGCGCACAAGGTATGAGCCGACTGGGTACCCAGGCCCTCATTCAAGCTTTGGGAACCTTATCGGGGATGGACTGGACAAAGCGTGTGTAGGCGGATTATTTTTCCGACTCTAGATAACGGGCTCGTACATCGTCCCAAACCTTGAAGGCCTTCTCACGCACATCGGGTTTTGATTCAGGAAATGCGACGTCATCGGTCGAAACAAAACGCCTTCTTCCGGTCGACATCAACGGAAAATGCTTCTTCAAATCTTGCCCCGCGAGCTGCAACAAAGCGGCCAGTGCCAAATCGCGTTTTTGGGCAACATAGACTTCAAATTTAGGTGCCTCGGGCATTTCGCCTTTGTCATTTTGCTCAGGCTGTGGTATCAACCTTCCCGGTCGGCCTGGTATTTCTAAAGGTACGGGCTGAGGCGGATTGATTTGACCTTGTAGTTGCGCGATGTCTTTTTCGTAACCAAGTGGAAACTCGAACCGTTCCAACACGGTCTCATCTTTGAGCCACTTTTCCAGCAATTCAACATCTTGCTTTCCGCCAAAGAGCATGAGCAGGGAAACGGCAACCATCGAATCCCCGTCATCCAAATCCTTCTTCATCATTCGTCGAGCCAATTCGGCCGACTCAGGTATCATCGCCTCGCGAGCAGTAAGCATGGCCCGACTCGCATTGAGGTCGTTAACATTTGCGATCCAATGGCCAAAAATTTTGCGGGCTGGTGTCTCATCCGGATTGAGGATAATTTCGCGTTTAAACAAACCGCTGAAGGTAGCGGCGTTGACGAGGTTGTGCATCGCCGGACTATCTTGTATCTGTGGCAGATACATAGTGAGCAAAAGTAACGACGTCTCACCCACGGTCAGATCCACACCCTGCATGATATTGGACGACATACGTCCCGCGTAGTTCATGATTTCGGTCGTTGACGTGTCAGGAGATTCCTCGATCATGGCGATCAGCTTTGGATCAGCCTCATAGATCTGCAAGTACAACTCACGCGACTTGCGAGTGGTTCCAATGATTCCCGACGCGAACTTCCAACCTTTCATCCCATAGTCGAGAGTGGGATCTGTCTCGCGTAAGAACTTGAGAGTAACGCTTTTACGAATTCGTTCCTCGACAGCTTTGACGAGTTGTTCTGCTCGAACACGAACTTCGCGATCTTTCGACTTAGCAGCTTCACGAAGTCGAGGTAATGCGGCTTGTCCTACTTTCTGCAGTTGGCGAGTTGCCGATTCACGCTCGTTAAACTGCTTGCTACCCAGTTTCTCGACTAATGCATCGATCTCCGCTTCGCTTAGTTGTAGTGCCGGTTCGTCAACCGGTTCTTCTGGTACTTTCGCCGCAGGAGCCTCAGCGGTCGGCACTTGCGTTGAGCTAGAGGGCGCTTCCTGTGCAAAGCAGTCTCCATGAAACAAGACGATCGCGGGCGCGACACTGACCAGTGAGAGAAGAAACAATTTGTGGTTAGCTCGGCGAAGATAAGCACGAAAGGGGAGGGCCACCGATTCAGCGATTTGAGATGAGCGCAACTTCATAACCGGCATCACTTTCAGAAATCCTTTCGAATCGACGTGCGAAACCACCCTCTCCATTGTAGCGTTAGCCGAAGCGTGGGTGTAGCGTGATTGTAGCTTGAGTCACTTGGCTCAAGTTCCCCCGCACTTTACCACGTGAGCTTGGATGCACAGCCGACGTTCCACACGCGCGAAACAGGAGACTCAGCCGATTTTTCGGGAAAAACGGGTCCAAATTCTCGGTTTGAGCGCCTAGTTTCCGATCGCTTTCCTGGAAATCCTTGCCGACGAGAATCGAACCGGCTACACTACAAGAACCTTAGGGATTTGCGGCCGCTTGCAGCCTTACACTGCTAAAGAGCCACTATGGATCTAAGTCCGAATAGAAAATGGACTTCATCCAACGTAGCCCAATTCGCGCCGCATTTGCGTTTACTGGATTTATTCCGCGAGTTTAGATTTTCTCAGGGTTACATTTTCTCAGGGTTACGATGAGTGCCATCACACGCGCCACAGGCGACAATTCGGCAGATACCAATCCCCATCCTCAAAATAACGGCATTGGATTTTCTACGCTAAGCGTTCATGCTGGTGAAGCACGCCAAAAGAATGCTGATTCTATTACCGATCCGATTTGCTGTACCTCGACATACACCTTCACTAATACCCAGTCGATTATCGACTTCATCGAACAAAAGCAACAACGTGAAGAATATGGTCGCTATGGCAATCCCAACGAAAAGGTTGTCGAAGCCAAGTTGGCTGCACTAGACAATGCCGAAGAAGCAATTGTCTACAGCAGTGGTATGGCAGCCATTGTTGGGCTACTTATGGCCAAGCTCAGCGCTGGTGACGAGATCATCTTTTTCGACGAATGTTACCATCGTTCACGCGAATTTTGCTCCAAGCATTTAGCACGTTTTGGTGTCGTCACGCGCACTGTCAAAACGGGCGACATGAAAGCCATGGAAGCGGCCATTAATGATCGAACTAAATTATTGGTCAGCGAATCACCCACAAACCCACATTTGACCTGTGTCGATCTCGAACAGTTTGTAGCCATCGGCAAAGCACACGAAGTGGAAACTCTAATCGATGCCACTTTAGCTACGCCTTACAACGTGCGTCCGATCGATTATGGTGTCGATTACGTTTGGCACTCTGCCACTAAATACCTCGGCGGACACAACGACTTATTGGCGGGCGTCATCGCTGGGTCGAAAGAAAAACTCGATTCCGTGCGCCATTTGCGTGGCATTTTGGGTGGGATCAACTCGCCCCACAATCTTTATTTGCTTGAACGTGGTCTCAAGACTTTTGAACTGCGTATGCAGCGTCATAACGCCAATGGTCAAGCCATTGCAGAGTATCTCGAACAACATCCACGCGTGGAACGAGTTTATTACCCCGGCCTAAAGTCTCATCCAAGCCATCAAGTTGCCAAGCAATTCATGAAGGGCTTCGGCGGCCTGATCACTTTTAATGTGAAACATGCCGATTGGCGCGAAACCGCCAATATCATCGATGCCTGCAAGATTCCCCGAATCGGACCAAGCCTGGGCGGTGTCGAGTCGCTTATCGAACAACCAATGGTTATGAGCTATTTCAATTACAAACCCGAAGATCGTCAAAAGTTCGGAATCTATGACAACATGATCCGCTTGGCCTGCGGAATCGAGAATACGGAAGACTTAATCGCCGACCTGGCACAGGCATTGGAATCATGAAATTTCGCACACGTGCAATTCACGTAGGAAACGAACCCGACCCACAAACTGGGGCTGTCGTTCCGCCTATTTATTTGGCAACAACGTTCATTCAGCCCGGCGTAGGGGAATGGGGTGAGTTCGATTATTCGCGGAGCGGTTCTCCCACTCGCAAGAATGTTGAAACCACGATTGCTGATCTCGAATCGGGTAGCAACGCATTGCTCTTCGCCTCAGGTATGGCGGCTACGCATTGTGTGACTATGCTGTTCAAAGCAGGTGACCATATCATCGCCACCCGCGATTTGTATGGTGGCTCCTATCGATTGCTGCATAAGATTTGCGATCGCTCCGGAATAGAAGTCACTTTAGTCGACGTTACCAAGCCAGACGAATTAGCCGCTGCGCTGCGACCAGAAACCAAATTGCTCTGGATCGAAACCATCGGTAATCCCTTGATGAGCATACCCGACATCCGCCAATGTGTTGCCTTTGCCAAGCAACATAAGATCCTGCTTGGTGTCGATAATACATTCGCCTCACCCGCTCTTTGCCGCCCCTTGGAAATGGGTGCGGACATAGTAATGCATTCTGCCACCAAATACTTGGGCGGTCATAGCGACTGCCTAGTTGGTGCACTCATCACGGCCGACCCCGAGTTGCACAAACGGCTTTATTTCGTCCAAAACGCTTGTGGATCCGCATGTGGTCCACTCGAAGCCTATCTTCTCGGACGAGGAATCAAAACGCTCGAAATACGCATGCGCGAACAATGTCGTACCGCCATGCAAATCGCAGAATATCTCCATCAACATCCCAAAGTGACCCGCGTTCTCTATCCCGGCCTGAAGACGCACCCAGGCCATGAACTTGCCCGCCAGCAATTGAGCGGTTTGTTCGGCACGATGATGAGCTTCGAAGTGAATGGTGATATCGAATCAACGAAAATGGTTTGTAAATCTACGAACCTATTCGGTCTGGCTGTAAGCTTGGGGGCGGTCGAATCCTTGATCGCACACCCTGCCACGATGTCACATGCGAGTTACGCCCCAGAAGCTCGTGCTGCAGCAGGTATCTCCGACCGTTTGATTCGATTGTCGGTTGGGCTGGAAGATGCCGAGGATCTCATCGCCGATCTAGACCAGGCATTGTCCAAGATTTAAACAAAAAAACGCGACCTCATTGAGGAGGTCGCGTTCTCTGGTTTCTTTTTCAGTCAGAGTGGAGGTTCGCCTCGGAGTCTCCACTCCCTCGCTGGTCTTCGTAAGAGCCCGCAGACTCCCATTACAAAGTTCTAGCGATTGTATTCGAGGCCAAAATTAACACCGTGGGAAATCAAGGTGGTATCGGATTCAACATCTCGCAAGGACGACCTTGGCAGAGCATAAACCACCTTCGGGCTAGCTCGCGATACATCGCCAACAACCAAACCCGTATAGCCAACTTTGAAGGCCCACGAGCGGCTCATCTTCAGAATCATGTCAGCTCGTAACTCACCTGTCGGCGAGAAAGCGTCGTTGCCAAATCCATCTACAAACGATTCGCTCGTCAAAGCAGCTGGGTTGTTTGCTGCACCATTAGCAGCAAAATTGCTAGCTGTATAACCACGCAGATCATTATCCTGTCGGTTATATGCCGCGAAAAAGCGACCATCGACTGAGAATCCAACAGCCTTGGTACGCCGCGACCATCGCATACCAATCTGAGGACCGATCAAATTATTATCGCTCTCTGCATTCCAAACGCTTTGACCTAGGAAGCCACCATTAGCAGTGATGTTGTAAATGTCTTTAACCTGCAGATATCGAATACCATAATAGTAGTCGATTTCATGAGACCAACTGTGTCCAGGCACACGATAAAGTCGATTCAATTCAGCATTGATCAACGTTAGCTTGTTGGACGAGGTTACGTTGCTGTATGTCTGCAACCAAGAGACCATATCGTTTACGTCGATCGGGGCTCCAACGTCGGGAACTCCGTCAAGTGGTGGAATAAATCCAGGCGGTGGACCGGCGTCAAACGTTCCTGAGTCCAGGCCGTTTCGACCATAGACATTGTTTCCATTTAAGTCATCATCGATACCGTCAGCATTGCCGTCTACGAACCCTCGCATCAACCCGTCTGGATCGGCTGGCACAAACGAAACACCTGAGGTGCTATAGGTCTGAGCCTGCTTGACGTTCCATAAGCTAACAAACCAACCGCAATCTTGATTGATGTTGCCGAGCTCCAAACGCTGTCCCCAGCCACCAGAATTGGCTAACCAAGAGGAATCAAGTGAATTCTCGAACCTGTACGTCACGCCGTTCACACTGACAATGCGTTCCGATGCTTCGTCACCAAATGTGGCCACTTGCGGTTTGCTCATGAAAAACACAAGCGCCTCAAGCGATACAAAAAAGCCCGAGTTGGACGGACCATCGCACCAAGGCATTCCGTTGCAGCTGTAGTCCATATCACTGCCAACCGTCGAGCCATTGAAGCCTGTTGGGCCACACGTTTGGCAGCTTGCCAATTGAGCATTTGACGTGTTGAACGCCTCCGATGTGCTCATCGTCGGCTCATCAGAGAAAATCGAATTCGATACCAATCGAGTCGGCATGGAAGGTCGTTGGCTTGCGGCACCCGACGTTCCAAACCCAGGGACTTGCACGCTATTTGGCATCGACGATGTAGGGTACTGCGTAGCGACAGGGACCGATGGCATACCCAAGTTTTGGCTTGTCACATTGCTAGCGCTGATATTGGGTGCCATTGAGGAGGGCATCAAACCGTTATTCTGCCCAACCGCCGAAAATCCAGGAACTGCGGCACCGCCGGAAACTGGGATCGATACAAGTTCATTCGGACTATACTGAGATTGACCAACATAACCCACTGGTACGCCGTTACCCACTGGTACGCCATTACCCGCAGGTACGCCATTACCTACTGGCACGCCTGCAGGATTTTGAGGATAGCTTGGCAGTGTATATGGATTCTGAGCAGCAAGCATTGCTGGAAGTCCAGCACTAATGAGTAAGCTCTTAATGAAAGTGCGAGTTCCAAACCGCAACAGCATGACTCACCATCCTTGGCGACTTTGGCGTTCGTTGTGAAACTATTCCGCCGGAGTAAACTTCCCTGCCTGTACCTATGAACAACTACCAAGGAATGGCAATTGCACTGGAGCTACAGCGCTCCTCTTTGCAGGGTATCGTCCCGTCATCTGTCGAATGTTTGGCAGATTAAGGATTCTCGGCATAGCCGTTACAACCGTTAATCATCACCACAGGTGGGACGCTAGGTGGTCGCTTGCCTCACAGTTCTTTCGCAATCCCTACAGTTTCACTCCGCAATCGCTAAACCGATTGTGATGCAGCCACAGCTAATTCATCACAACGCTCATTTTCAGGATGACCGCTATGGCCTCGCACATGATGGTAATGCATCTCATGGCGTTGGATGAGTTGATCGAGTTCTTTCCATAGCTCGACATTCTTTACCTCTTCAAAACCGCCGTTTTTGGACTTGCGGCGCCAACCCTTCTTTTTCCACCCCGCCATCCATTCGTTCAAGCCTTGCAGAACATACGAGCTATCGGAGTAAAGTTCTACGACGCAGGAACGTTTTAAAGCCTTGAGCCCCTCGATTACCGCGATCATCTCCATTTGATTGTTGGTTGTATCGCGTTTCCCTCCTGACTCAACACGTTCCTTTTTAGTTGCCTTATCGCGCAAAATGTAAGCCCATCCGCCAGGCCCTGGATTCCCACTGCAAGCCCCATCCGTGTAAAGCTCTACTACGGAGCGTTTCGTTGGTTCAGAACTCATCCGATCCCTCTTCCCAATCAAACATCTGATCTGAATATGAAAAGAATCCTTGCCCCGATTTTTGGCCTAGCTTACCAGACGAGATCAACGGTTCCAAGAACTCGATCAGCACCTCCGCCGCCATCGGCTGAGTGAAGCGTCCATTCTGAAGCACTTGCTGAATAACATCTAGCCCTATCTGATCCATGATCCAAAATGGACCTCGCTTCATTCCCGTTAAATCTTTCCAACGTTGATCGATTTCTTGTGGATCTGCCACACCTTGTTGAGCCAACTCCATCGCTGCTTTCAGCAGAGCTTGCAGCAGCCAATTGAAAACATATCCAGTATGTTCGCGGCGACACACCAAGGGCTTCTGCCCAATTCTTTCCGACAATTCCACTAACCGTTCTACCACTCCAGGGCTCGTGCCTGACCATGGCATGATGTCGACCGCATTGGTCAAGAATACGGGGACATGAAAATGGTAATGCACGAAGCGTGCCGGATCTTTTACCGACCCCTGAAACATTGATGGCACAAAGTACGAACTGTTGGACG
>JBILTA010000707.1:0-3049 GCA_044371785.1 Pirellulaceae bacterium
CCATACTGGAATACCAATCCTAACGATCCAAAGGCAGCCGAATTGCCTCATCCAACCATCAGTGATTTTTTCTATTCTGCACGCGGACGTTCGATCTTTATTGGAATGAGATCGCATGACCCTGAACGGGCAGCCGACTTGGTACCGATGATCCGCGAGTTCAAGGATAGTATTCCGGGCGCATTGGTAACTGGACGGCAATCGAGTTTGTTTGAACGAGGTGGTGCTGGTGGTAGATCGGTCGACGTGGAGATCACTGGACCGGGTATAGAACAATTGGTTCGAATCGGCGGTACCATTTTGCGACGCACCCGCGAGATTTTCCCAACAGCACAAGCTCGTCCAGTACCGAGCCTCGACCTTTCCAGTCCTGAGGTGCACGTGTTGCCGAAAATCGTGCAGTCGCGAGATCTGGGTATGAACGCGTCGATGATTGGCTATGCCGTCAACGCCATGGTCGATGGTGCTTATGCAACCGACTATTATTTGGGCGGAGATAAGATCGATGTGACCTTGATGGCTAGCGATAGAGTTGTGCAGCATTCCCAAGACTTAGAGTCATTGCCTATTGCCACGCCGAGCGGGCAACTCGTGCCGCTATCATCGGTTGCCGATATTCGCTTATCGAGTGGGCCAGAGCAGATTAATCATCGGGAACGGCAACGGGCGATTACCATTGAGATTTCGCCTCCCGAAGATATCGCTTTACAAGATGCATTAGATGTGATTCAAAATCAGATCATCAAACCGCTGCAAGAATCGGGGGAATTTGAAGGCGGCTATCGAGCAACCTTAAGCGGAGCTGCTGATAAACTCCGAGATACGTGGGATGCTTTGCGATGGAATGTGTTACTTGCCTTGTTGATTACCTATCTTCTGATGGCCGCGCTTTTCGAGTCGTGGAGCTATCCATTAGTGATCATGTTGAGCGTTCCACTGGGGGCCGTCGGTGGATTGTTGGGTTTGAAGTTGTTAGGTTACTATTTGGTTTGGGGTGGGCAAATCCCGCAGCAACTTGATGTGATCACGATGTTAGGTTTCGTGATTTTGATTGGTACCGTTGTGAATAACCCGATTCTTATTGTTGATCAAGCACTAGGTCTCATTCGATCTGGGACCATGTCCCGCACCGATGCGATTATCGAAAGCGTGACCAGTCGAATTCGTCCTATCTTTATGACGACCGTCACTACTGTGCTTGGTTTGTTGCCGTTAGTTCTCTTTCCTGGTGCAGGTAGCGAGTTGTACCGCGGCTTAGGAAGTGTTCTGTTGGGTGGACTCTTGGTGTCAACGGTTGTGACGTTGGTTTATGTTCCCACCCTTTTCTCGTTGACGATGGATGTGGGACTGTTCATGAAGAAATGGTTCGGAAAGAAAGAGTCCGAGTCCGCTTCATCATAGCTTCATAATTTCGCGTTAAACTCTCGTTCGTCACTGCGCACTGTTTCAAACTAAACTTGCACCTTTCTGCGTATTACAGATCGAGGATATCTATCGTGAGTAAGCAGCTTCTGATCCATATTTGGAAAAATGCCATTCGTCTTAGTTGCTACACCACTCTATTCTCTGCTGTCATGGCCGAGGACCCGAAGCCGGTTGAATCAAAGCCTATCGTGATTGCGCATCGCGGTGCCAGTGGTTATTTGCCTGAGCATACCGAGGGTGCTAAGGTATTAGCCATTGCTCAAGGGGCTGATTATGTTGAGCAAGACGTGGTCTTGACCAAAGATGATGTTCCAGTGGTTATGCACGATATCCACTTGGATCAAGTGACAAATGTTGCTGATGTCTTCCCCGATCGAAAACGAGAAGATGGAAAATATTACGCGATTGACTTTACCTGGGATGAGATTCAAAAGCTCACTGCTAAGGAGAGACAATCCCCACGAGCCTCGTCTGCAAGTCGCCGATTCCCCGGAGGTTTTGGGCAGAAGATCATGCGTTTGGAAGATGAGATACGCTTGATCCAAGGCATGAACCAAACATTAGGCTTGCAAGTTGGTATCTATGTTGAGCTCAAAGGTCCTGCGTTTCATTTAAAAGAAACCGGCAAGCCCATGGGGGATGTCGTAGTGCCCGTGTTGAAGCAGTTTGGATATGATTCGAAAGAAAGTCGTTGCTTCATCCAATGTTTTGAGCCTGATGAACTGAAGAGGCTTGATACAGCGAATTGCCCACTAAAGTTGGTTCAGTTAATGGGTGGTTTACCCAGAGGCGAAACGGACGTCACGAAAGTGATGACCGGGATTGCTGAGTATGCAGAGGGTGTGGGACCTGCGATTCCTGCTTTGGTGGAAGTGACGGAATCGGGCGAAGTAAAATCATCCGGTTTCGTCGAAGCAGCTCATAAAGCAGGTTTGCAGATTCATCCTTATACGATTCGAGCGGATCAATTGCCTCCTTGGGCCAAGAATATTGAAAAGTTGCATGCGGTTTTGTTTAAACAACTCAAGGTCGATGGAGCATTCACCGATTTTCCTGATCTTACTCGAGCCGATGTGGATCGCTGATCCCTCACGTAGCCCAGTCCACGCAGTCCAGTCCACGCAGCCCAGACTAACCGAGGCTCGGCCCTAAACGACTCAGCGTTGTTTAGCCCGTAGCTGGAACGCAGCAGAGGCTTTTGATGTTGCGTTTTTGGGCATTCGAGACGGCTCATTCCCAGGAGCTCCATTCCCAGGAGATCCTTGCTCGTGCTCAGTCGAAGACGGTGCTCGTGCTCGAATTCGGAGTTTCGACGACGATCACGAGCACCATTTCATTGATCACGAGCAGGATTCTGTGACAATGTCTTCAAAAATCGCAACTTCAAAAGCGGAGGCCAAGGGGACTGGGGAAGTCACGATTTCCTCAGTGCGCTCTCGAAAAAGATGGATAGGATAAATAGGGACCGAGACTAGCAACGAGGACTCGAGCGTTAGAACAAATCGAATTTTTAGATCAATTACCATTAGGTTTAACCAAGACCTTTGGGTCTACCAAATTGAAGTAGTGCCCATGATCTGCGGTGACGATGATGATTGCTTCATCCCACATTTTATGTTTTTCT
>JBILTA010000145.1:0-9851 GCA_044371785.1 Pirellulaceae bacterium
CGCTGGCTTAAGATCGCAGAGATTGCAACGAGCGACCATTGAGGATGACGCAGGACGATGCCTGGACTTTGGATATCGTTTGAGATGGTTGGCAGTCAACTGAGTGCCAATATTTGAGTGCCAGTAGCTGCAGATACAGTAGCTGCAAATACAGTAGACGCGAGCAACTTCAGCAGCTGCGAACAAATATTTGAGAGCGAGTGATTGCAAGCTGAGGGAGACAAAGTCTGGCTCAGTCTAAAAGAAAGAAAGTAGCGGAGGAGGGACTCGAACCCCCGACACGCGGATTATGATTCCGCTGCTCTAACCAGCTGAGCTACTCCGCCAACTATTCTTTATTGAATTCTTTCAGATACTGACTCTGGAATTCTGAATCTTAAGTGCTAGCCAAGAGACCGATAAATTGCTTTTCGGTTCAGTGGCACTGAAGATTTGAGAAATGTAACGACCAAGAGGCAAACTGACAAGCGCCAATCACCAACCTAAAACCATGTTGGATTCAATAACGCGACGAGCCTTTTCGAGGTCGGTGCCTGTTTCGTGCATGTACAAGCGTATAGCGTGGACTTTATCCCCTGCCGATTTCGCCAAGCAATCGCGAGCAATGGAGCAGATGTCCAGTGTCGAATGGGTCATTCCCATCGCGCCTTTAGAAATTACCCAAGTATCGCGAGGGCGTTTGGTTAAGCGTCGTACCTCGTCATACGGATAGGCATCAAAAACCACAGCTCGAGCAGCTTCTTCGTCGCCTGCCCAAGTAATGATAATGTGCGAATCTGTTTCAATCTCATATAACGGCACGATCGTCTCTCCTGCCCATGAAAAACGTGGGGCCTACTGATAGTGTTTTGAGGCCCACGACTGGACCTGTAACGATAGTCCCATATTGAATCCTATCAGCCTCCCCAATTGCGACAACCGAGTTATAACTTCCTTCGGCGTAAAAATGGGGTAAACATAACTTCTACCCCGATTTTAACGATCATTTAGGGGTGTTTCGGTTTGCCCACCTAAACTTGGCCTCCCGAACTCAACGTCGACATCGGTACAATAAAGCCCATGAACGCAAATACCGCCAAATCGAATCGCTTTGTGACCTGGGCCATTATTGCCATTTTGGTAGGGCTTGTCGTTTTTCCGTTGGTCCGCAAAGCCCTACCACTCGAATACGCTAAATGGCAACTCGCGGCAGCTTCGAATGCCATTGTTCATGGCGAATGGGAGAAAGCTGAAACCCATCTCGAAGCGGCCGAACAAAGTTCGGCGGACGTCCGAACTCTCCCCGATTACTGGGGCGTTTATTTGAAGCTCGTCAATGGCAATCCCTCGCGGGATGATTCGACTGCTTCCTTAATCCAAGAACTACGCGATGCCATCGCTGAAAACAGCCAAAATCGCTTGGCAGGCAATTGGCTTGTAGAATTGCTCAGCGAACAAGGACGGTTTGGCGAGGCACTAGAGTGTGTGAAACTAACTTTGGGAGATGATGGTCCGCAAGATGCTATTCAGCAAAATCAATTGGCTTACTATCGGGCCCTGGCCAATACCGAACTTGAAGAGGCGTTAAAGGACATTGATTCTGCTCTCAGAGACCTGCCCGATGAGCCCTCATTTCTAGATACAAAAGCTTGGATCTTGTATCGGCTTAAACGCTTTGATGAAGCTTTGGCTGCCATCAATCAATCCATCAGTCAGCTACTCCCTTTAATTCCGGAAGAACTGCGCGAAGCTCCTGCAGATTATGATCCGGCTGGCATACGGGCCACGCCACTGGGTAAGCTCCCTGCTACGGTATCCAAAGAACGCTTTGATGTGATCGCCGTTATCCGTTTTCACCGAATGAAAATTCTCGAAGCACTGGGCCGAGACGAAGAGGCTTTGGGGGATTATCGAGCCATTCGATTCTGGGGAACCGAACCCGTCGATACGCTCTATTAGTAAAAACGCTGGGTGCGTAAGAAGATCAAACCTACAGCCACCACTACAATCGCAAGGACTCCAAACTGAGCCATCGAAGCTTCTTCGATAGATTCGTTCAGCTTCTCCGCACCAAGCCCCAACCAATAGCTGACATGTTTCCAAACGAGGGGATCGATTCCGAGCAACATAATGCGTCTCAGGTGGACAAGTGGGTAGATATTTGCAACCAATACACGACTTAGGAAACCTTAGGTCACGGATTGGGGAGAAGACGGCCTCCTTCAATGTCGAATAAATTTTTTTCCGTAAACCGGGAAAAGCTGGGCACAACGCTTGCCATTTTTCTCGCCGCTCACCGACAAAAAAAGCGGTTTTTCGCGGAAAATCCGGAATATCCCGCAGAACTTGACTGCTGCAGTCGAAGAAAATTGCGTTGTGAGAGCAAGAGTGCACGAGTGCTCTTGCAGAGCTTGGGAGTAGGGATATAATCCCACCGCAGTAAGACGTTAATTCGTCTTCCAAAATGAACTGGTCCTAAGGTATTGAACTCTCTTAAAAGGTGTTCATGCTCTGAAGCTAGTTTAGGTTTGGGGCCGTAGCTCAATTGGTTAGAGCACTGGACTGTCGATCCAGAGGTTGCGGGTTCGAGCCCCGTCGGCCTCGCTTTATGCGAGAAAAACGAAACACTACCTTTTTGGTAGTGTTTTTTTTTGCGCTGAAGGCGTGTTTACCCGAAACGATTGTCGATGTAATGGTAAATTCGCGCTGGTGGGCCCTGGAAAAGTTCGACTGACGCGTCGCACTACCGCCGCACTACCGCCGCTCCTGACGCGGCCTTCTGAGTAAATGGGAACAGGATGCCGTTCTGGCTCGTTGCAAGATCGACGCGTTCCACAAACCGTAAATCGAGGCTTGCAGTGTCTTATTGTGCGCAAAATAGATAGTGCATTAAGCATGCAATTCTAGTTTCCATGCTCCTCAACTGCTAAGTTGATTTGCTGCCAGGCGTTTCTGATTGCTCCCAGCTATTCTAGTGCCATTGAACTCGAAGGAGTTTCTTTTGAGATACATCGTGATGTTCTATTCCGTCGCTATCGCTGCGCTCTGGTTTCAAGCCGGCGGGGTAATCGCGCAAGAACAGCAGCCAACCTCCAACTACAAAGCGACCTTACAACCTTCTGTCGACGAGATTTTTCTCAGCGACACATTTCGAGCCTCCACTTGGCAATCGGCTTGGAATGAGAATGGCAAGTCGTTTGAGGCCATCGAACCCTTCGGTGATTCAGGCTCTAAAGCGATCGTAACCATCGATGTAGTGACCCAAAAAAGAACGCTACTGTTAGATCTCAAACAGCTCATTCCCAAGGGGGCAGAGCAGCCACTCGATGTGGTGGAATATCAACTATCGAATGATCGAAGCAAGCTGTTGATTTTCACCAATACCAAACGCGTTTGGCGATACGCGACTCGCGGTGACTATTGGGTCTACTATTTCGATTCGAAGGTTTTGCGGCAATTGGGAACCGATTTGCCGGCCTCTACATTGATGTTTGCCAAATTTTCGCCGGATGGAAAAAGCGTTGGTTACGTTTCTGGCGGCAATATCTATCTGGAATCACTTGAGTCGAGTCGAGTTGAGCAACTGACCTTTGGCGATGGCAAGCAGATTATCTCCGGTACCTTCGATTGGGTCTATGAGGAAGAGCTATCACTGCGAGATGGTTTTCAATTCAGTCCAGATGGTAGTCGCATTGCGTTCTGGGAGATTAACACCGACGGCGTCGAAATGTTTCCTCTGGTCGAAACCACGTCAACCAAGTATCCCACGATCCAATGGATTGCATATCCGAAGGTTGGCACCACCAATCCTGCAGCACGTATAGGTACGCTCAGTCTCGCTTCTAAGGAAGTCACTTGGCTCAACATTCCTGGTGATCCTCGCGAACATTATCTAGCTCGTATGCAATGGATTCCCAATACATCCGACCTTATGGTGCAACAGCTCAATCGTCTACAAAATCGCTTGGTTATCTATCGCGCCGATGTGGCGTCAGGTAACGTCAAAGAGCTACATACCGAAACCGACTCTTGTTGGGTGGATATTCATGATGAGTTGTTTTGGGATCAGGATGGAAGTCGCTTTACCTGGTTAAGCGAGAAAAATGGTTGGCGCCAGCTTTACTGGATCGATGTGGAAACAGGTAAGCCGACTTTGGTAACCGACAAGCCTTTCGACGTGCTCGAATTGATGCCGATCGATTGGAAAAACAAAAAGTTCTTCTTTATGGCTTCACCCGATAACGCAACTCAGCGTTATCTCTTTTCTTGTAGCTTGGATGGTAGCGATCTTAAACGTCTTACTCCTAGCGAACTTCCCGGTACACATCGCTATGACTTATCTCCAACAAGTGAGTATGCCATTCATACTTATTCGAGTTTAGGAGTTCCTCCAACGACGTCGGTTATTTCGTTGCCTGATCATAAGACGCTGCGAATCATGGCAGAGTCTAAGCAGATTGTCGAAAACATGAAAAACTTCGACCTTCCAGCCCCAAAGTTTATCAAGGTATCCATACCGAGCGGTGGAGGTGAATGGGGGAATGAACCCGTCGAGCTCGATGCATGGTGTTTTCTCCCGAAGGTAGCTAAGGGGACGAAGGTTCCAGTGATCTTCCATGTTTACGGTGAGCCAGCAGGACAAACAGTGCTCGATCGCTGGGGTGGTTCTCAAGCGATTTGGCATGCAACTCTGGCGAAGCAGGGTTACGCCGTCTTCAGTATCGATAATCGCGGCACACCTGCTCCACGAGGTCGTTTGTGGAGAAAGTGCATCTACGGTCAGATTGGGATACTGGCCTCAGCGGATCAAGCTGCGGCAGTGAAATCGATCTTAAAGACCTATCCTGAGTTGGATGAGAAGCGGGTCTCGATCTGGGGCTGGAGCGGCGGCGGATCGATGACACTCAATGCCCTTTTCCGCTATCCCGAAATTTATCAGCGTGGAATCTCGATCGCGCCCGTTCCAAACCAACTTTACTATGACACGATCTATCAAGAACGATATATGGGAGTGCCATCGAGCAATGCTGAGGGATTTCGTCTCGGTTCGCCGATCACTTTCGCTAAACAACTGAAGGGGGATTTGTTGCTGATCCATGGCACCGGTGATGACAATTGTCACTACCAAACGACGGAGTTGCTCATCAACGAGTTGGTAGCGAATGGAAAACAGTTTCGAATGTTCGCCTACCCAGGTCGGTCGCATTCAATCAGCGAAGGGACTGGAACGACCTCCCATCTATATCAAATGATGACCGATTTTCTGCTCGAAAAATAGTTGCTACGCGTTTCGAAGCACATCAGTTTTCAAGATAACCTGGTTCAATGGAAAACGCTGCGGTGGATATGCATTTCACAGATGCATATCGATGGTTATCAGAGGCGGTTGTCGTGCATTGATGTTGTGAGAAAAAATGCTGGTCAACTGAATCAAGATGACGTGGTAACCAGTAGTGATACCCAAAACACTTATGAGAGGATCGCACTGCGCGACAATAGTGTCATTGCCAGCCTTCTTCTTGGTTGAGTAATTAGTTGGCTTGTATCGTGATGACCGGTATACTCTCTTTTGAGCCCGTATCTGCGATCGCAAGCAAGAGCAAGAGGTAGGTAAGTGTTCGTTTCGATTGGAACTCATTATTGGGAATCCAGAACCAATACCCTTCGTAACAAACTTCAGCATAAGCATCACACGGTTTTTCTTTGCCGCTGTGTATGCGCATGGGCTGGTCATCTGACGGTACAAGAGTTAAGGGAGCAGCGATTTCTTTGAGTTGATGTTCGGGCGGTACTTCAACATACCCCGATAACTCGGTCAATAAGCGAAGTGCGGAACGCGATGTAATGGCAATCTCTTTGGGGCTGGTCGAGTTATTCCCCGAAACGACACGGAATTCGTTTTCATCGGGAGAGAGCCCCAGCAGGAAGCGTGTTTCGAGAAGTTCACTCTTGAGCTCAGGGTCAATTTGTTTGTCCGGAAAGAAGATAGCCACCGTATCGGATTTGTCTGCTTCGTGGTGGACTCGAATGCCTACTTGACTTTGCAGTTGTGCTTTGCGAAGGGTACTTACAACCTGTAGGAACTCAGGGTCCGCCTCACGCAATTGAGCACCGAGTATGGATTGATTACGGCGGCCATTAATCGTGTCGACCGTCAGTTTGAAAATCACATCCGCTGGATAGCCGGATTGAAGCAAGTAAAGTAATGATCCTGGGTTGATAGGACTGGTCAAGTTGCGCACAAACTGAGAGCCCGTTTGCGGCGCGTAAGAAATGGTAGGCCGATCCTGGTACGACCCTTGGACATTGAGACCTAAACCAAGTTGTTGAGCAAATGATAATTCTGGATTAACGGATGGGAAGATACCACCGTTCATGGCGGCGGTTCGTTGAAGTGTGTAGCCGCTAGTGATTTGAGGGATGTCCACGAAGAATGGCGTATCCGCGTATCGCAGCTTCACAATGTTTAGAAGTGTTTGTTCTTTCCACGAGGTTGCGATGGCATGGTTGTAGTCGAGTCGATCGGTCACAATCGACTTGGGACCGACGTTTCTGCATCCGCTCAGTGCGCTCAGAAGTAAGGTGAGCATGGCAACCGCAGCGATATTCCGTTTCATCTGCGATTCTCCGGCAATAGGACTTTCGTCGAACTCCCAGCGTTGACTGCGAGGCTACATTCTTATCAAAATCATCGGACCTTAACGTTTGTAACGTTTACGCAAATTGATGAATTGGCTGGATTTGCCTCATTTGCAGGCAAGCAATGGTCTCATTGGAGTTGTTTTCTCTTGATAGCATTGGTTCAAACGCGAAATAGGCAGGTGGTCCGCAACTCGAATAAGAGAGCCTTTCATTCTTTCAATGCCATCGTCAATTACCATTCTTCGAATCGACGTAACGGTGCCCTGGTTGGAACTCGTCTGACAGTAGACGTTGGCAAGGCGAGAGCTATTGCTGGGTTTCTCATGCCTGATTGATGTGCGAATCAGCTCTCTTTCCTACTGCCCTGTCGTGGTGATCCAGTGACTCGCCCCAAGTACTGGATTGGCTGAACGATGGTACGGAACATCATCGTTTCCAGCCGTATTGGCGACTCGAAAATCGCGATTCGAAAAAAGGATACTTGCGATTCGGAATCGCTATTTGTGTTATGCGCATTTCGGTACACGTCGTTCTGCGAATTGCTTCATTTTGCCTTTGCTCTATTCAATCTCGGTACAAGTTCGAATGGAAATCGGTTGCTTGCAGTCGATAGTGTGTCTGCACCCGACCGATTTTCGAGAACTTAGTTGTACATGGTCCGTGAATCCGTTTACGGATGCACCAGAACGCTTTGAAACAAATTAACCGCGTCCGAAACGAGTCTTCAGCGATTTCAGAACTTCTTCACGGGTTTTACCAAGCGGCAACGCAGCTCTTAATTCATCGCGGGTGAGACTACTCATCCCTTGCAGTTCCAGTTCCACGAACTCGTCTACGGGGATCAAATAGATGACTGCATCAAGCTTCACACCTTCAGGGGTTTGCCAATCTTCTTGGCTTCCAGCGACGCGGATCTTAGGTGATGTTGCAAAGCGTGCATTCAGTTTCGCCAGACGCACGCCTACGGTTACCCACAAACGCGTAATGTTGCGTTCCATATCCATCGCAATCGGTACAGAGACGCGCGTATCGGCTGCAAAATCGACATCGTCCCAAATATTCGTCAGCCAGTTTTCCGCGAGCGCATAACATGCATTCTCATCTTCGACCTCACCCTCCAAAAGCTGCGGTCGAAGTCCAATGTCTTCACAACTGATCAGATACAAGCCATAGAAGCGATTCTTGATCTCTTCCAATTCGGTGGCTAGTTCGAGTTCTCGGTCGCCATCCTTTCTGAGCCCTTTTAGTTGCTTCAAGCATTCTTCACCTGGATACTTTAACAACGCTAGTTGCAAGAACTGATAACTACGAGCTGTTCGTAAATAGTAACTTGGTACAGGTTCAACTCTCAGTCGTGGTTCCAAAACCTTCGGCTTTTGCGGTGCCGCCGCCCGTGCTGCTGTTTTGGCCAGTGACTTCGCGTGCGTTTCACGTCGCTTCGTGATCAACGCCTTGAACGCATCCAACATTCGCTGTTTGTATGTTTTGGATAACAGCAGCTTGTTATGCTCCTCTCCTTTTTCGGCGACCAACAGTGTTTCTAAGGCATACACTTGATAGTCATACCACCCGCTAGGTGATGTGGAATCCAATGGCCTGGGAGTTAAGTCCACTTCGCCCGATCGAATGCGACGAACCAGTTCGAGCATCAAGTCCGCATCGCGTGGTATCCCACCGCTGAAAAGCTTGTTGAACAACTCGGTCTCACGCGAAGTCGCCACCGGAAAAACACTTACCGATGTCATGGATGCAGAAGAGCTTCGTTGGGTATCTGTCAAGCTCAGCATCGAGTTGTTCATGGCGGGATTCGTCAAAGCGGCATAGAAGCTCAAGTTGTTTCCATATTGCTCGCGCAGTTCAGCGTTTCTCTTAAGTGCTTCTGACAGCTGCACGGCAATAGCGGATTCCACGCTGAAGGTTTGCTGGAAATAAGTCCCAAACCTCCAGCACTTCCGTAATGTGTCGTTCCAGGTGTAAAACGAAATAGGTTTATTGGCCATTTCGTTGCGTTGGAATTGAGTTAACCATTTTCGAACCCCTTCAGATTCCTTGGTGAGATCAAGGGGTTTGTCATCGGCGGATTCCAAAAGCTTAAGTCCTGCCGCAAGGAAGTCGGCTGCTTTGCTGTCGGCGGGAACTTCAGCCAGCCATTGTCGAATCAAGGCCTCATGTGAAATTAGGCCTGCATCGTTACCTAGTAGATAAGCTTGTTCCAAGGCTGCGTATAGGCCATCGTCGAACTGCTTCGCTTTTCCATCCAGCATGTTGACCGATGGCAAAATGGCGAAATGTGGAAGATGAGCTTGTTGCTGGTTGCGCAAGTCCGCATAACTGGGCCATAAATTTAAAAGATGCTGATCGAAGTCGGGCTGAACAAGGGGGATATTTAGTGCGGTGATCGCTTCGCTGAGATTAACTTCCCACTCGTTCAGTTTTCGCCGATCGATAAGATTGGGATCGAAGACTGGATGTTTGTCTTCGAGCCGATCATCTTGGACCGAATCATCTTTAGGTACGGGAGGTTTGCGATCGGTCACCTCGCGTGTCTCAGAATTGGTTAACGTATTGAAAGTCGATTCTGCGACACCACATCCCCAGCAGAACCCTGCGAGTGATAAGCAGCCCAAGAGCAAAGAGGAGTAGGTGGTAGGATTCGTTTTGAACATAATACTCGGTTACCGTTGGGTGAATCGTCGTTTAACCCGTAGCGGGAACACAGTGGCGGCTAGGGGATAACCTCACCATTCAGCTTTGCCAAATAGACCCCAATAAAATGTATCGGGACAATCGATGGCTGAATCATGGCAGAAAGAGTGGACGCGCACCGCTTTTCGCGCGTTCCCGAATCGTCAAAATTACCTGGTTGGGCTATACTACAAGAGAATACTGGACTTGTGGACAAGTTTTCAGTGCATTTCGCATCGCCGGCTGTTTTATTTGAGCTCTTAGGGATCCCTTCGCCCCATGAACATACAACGCAATCCTACCCGCGAAGTTCGAGTTGGTTCGATTTGTATTGGTTCCGGTCACCCCATCGCTGTGCAAAGCATGACCGCGACGCACACACAAGATGTGGATGCAACGGTAAAGCAAGTCAACGATCTGTTGGCTGCTGGAGCAGACGTGATTCGTATTGCGGTCGATAGCGATAAAGATGCCGCTGCGTTGGCTGAGATCCGACGACAAACGCAGGCCAATCTCTCGGTCGATTTGCAAGAGAACTATCGGCT
>JBILTA010000005.1:0-28051 GCA_044371785.1 Pirellulaceae bacterium
AGGTCGTAGTCATCTTCCGTTCGATATTGGCAATCACGAATGTTGTAGAGTTTGACTTTTGTATTGTCTAACTTTGCAAAAGGAAGAACGGCTAGGTCAGGACGCCATTTTCTCGTATTGGATGGTTTAACGTTTCCGTATTCCTCTCCCTTTCTTGGCACCCATGCCTGAAAAGGCCCCCTCGCATCTAACCAAAATGCGCAGCCCGACAGAGTCACGCAATACACTTGCAAAAGTATAAGCATGACTCGATAGCTAGGTTTTGGGAAACTTCCGTACCAAACCATGGGAAAAGCGTCGAAATCCGTTTCGATAGTAAGCAATTTCCAGCTTTTTGGGCTCGATTTTGCGACCAATAATTCGTGCTCAGAGAAAACCACGCTGGGCAATAACGAAAAAATCACCGCGAATCAATGCCGATTTAATGCTAGCACCCACTCCTTACGACGAGAGAAACCTTAATTCTACACTCGCTTCGTCGACACCACTCGAGGGATGAACAGCATCAAAAGTCAACGAAAACACAACGGCGGCGAACGAAGCGTGGTTGCAATTTCCAAAAATGTCAAAATTTGCCATTGGCAGCATCGTTGATTACACCAATGTATTGCATAGCCAATGACATGATGAAGTAAATCAACAAGGCGACAATACAGAACCAAATAAAGCCACTGGCAGCCATCGCCAGTACCGTCAAGGCGGTGCGACCTCGTTCTTGGTATTCACGAGCAAGACGATCCAGCGACTCTGTTTCCGTTCCGCTGATTTCCCCCACTTCCACAATCTCAATAAAGTCATTGGGAAACACACCCGCCGCGCGAAAAGCCTCGCTGAACGAATCACCTTTCTTAATTGCCTCGACTGCCTTTTCCATCCCAGACATCATGTAGTGATTTCCCGTACTTCGAAATGCCTGCTTGACACTGCGAATCGCATCGACACCTGCGTTGAGCATGATCGAAAGAGCCATCGTAAAGCGAGCCAGGCTCAGTGTAACCAAAGGCGTTCCGACAACGGGAATCTTCTGGATCATGGGAAACAATACCGGCTGGCAATTGAACCAGTTGTTTTTGATGGCCAAAATGGCGCCCAGTATGATGGCATGAATGGTCAACAATACTCCGCAATACATAAGAAAACCACTGACACCGCTGAGTCCCAATCCGCTCGCATCATAATTGTTAGCCGTTCCTAGCATGCCTTGGATCAAAATCACTCCGCCAATTACCATTTCACCCAGAAACAATTGAACAAGTGGCCAAGCTAATTTCATGAAAAACAGGCTGCGACTTTGCTTTACATCATCATAATAGTCGGCCAGGTGGATTAGCACTTTGTCCAGTGAACCCCCAATCTCCCCTGCATGAACGAGTTGAATCATTAATGGTGGAAAAAACTTCCCTTCGCCGAGCAACGCTTCTGCAAGACTTTTGCCACTGCGGACAGATTCGCGGACATTCGTGATTTTTTCCCGATAGACGGGTCTTCCACTTTTGGACTCCGTGTCCAACAATCGCAAGATATCTACTCCAGCTCGGAAGCCAGTACCAAGCCTGCGGGTTGCACCAGCAACTTCGCGAAGTGACATTTTCGAAGAGAACATAATGAGTCCCAAACTAAATATGTGGGTCGATGTCGGTGGAACGTTTACCGATGCTATTCTATGGTCCGAGGCTACAGAGGGGAAAGAGTCAACCTACCAATCGCTCAAAGTTCTCAGCAGTGGCAAGATTCGCTGCACCCTTTGGGCTTATCCAGATCAACTCAAGCTCGCTGTCAACGGCCTTCCCAAGAGCTGCCGCGACTTTTGGGTTTCGTCTTCGATCGCCATAGCTTTGCCGAACGCGCCAGCAGTCTATGGTACCATTGTCGCCTCGGATGATCATTGGCTCGAATTGGACATTGTGCCTCCGGAGATTTTGACGTGGAACTCTGCCAAAGCCCCGCTTTCTGCTGAAATATCTTGCGGCTTGGAATCGCCAATACTGGCCGCTCATTTACTGCTGGACATACCTGTAAAGTCCCCGCTTCCACCTCTAAATGTGCGCTTGGGCACCACCCGAGGGACAAACGCCTTATTGACTCGTACGGGTGCAGACGTGGGGTTATGTATCACGGAGGGTTTTGGGGATATTCCGTATATAGGAAATCAAGATCGCCCAGACCTTTTTGCACTCAACGTTGTCAAAACGCCGCCGCTCTGTCGCAAAATCGTCGAAGTACATGAGCGGATCGATGCGCAAGGAAATGTGCTGGTACCATTGAACACAAAAGGCTTACGCGAGACTTTTGCGGCCTGGAGAATTCAGGGAATTCGTTCGATTGCCATCGTGCTTATGCACAGCTACCAGATGCCCGAACATGAGGCACAAGTTGCCGCCATAGCCCGAGAGTTTTCATTCGATGAAATCATGTGTAGCTCCTGTATCAGTCCCGTTCGGAAGCTTCTATCGCGTTGCGATACAACTTTAGTGGACGCTTATCTCAGTCCAGTGATCAACGATTATCTTCGATTGGTTCAGAAACAACTGGGACATCTTGGACTATCGAATCTTCAGATCATGACCAGCGCAGGTAGCTTGGTAAATGCAGCTGAGTTTCGCGGCAAGGATAGCGTTTTGTCAGGACCGGCCGGTGGCATCGTTGCCGTTCAAGAGTTACTGAAACAAACCCATTGTAAAGCGGCTTTAGCCTTTGATATGGGGGGGACAAGCACGGACGTTAGTCGCTGCACCCATGAAGAATTGCCGTTACAATACGACACGCTTAAGGCGGGTATCCGAATTGTGACTCCGATTCTCGCGATCCATACTGTGGCAGCTGGAGGTGGATCTATCTGCAGTTTTGATGGAGTTCAATTGCACGTTGGCCCTGCCAGTGCGGGCTCCCACCCAGGTCCGGCTTGCTACGGCCAAGGCGGCCCCCTCACAATCACAGACATCAACTTGCTCTTAGGTATCATTCCAGAAAACGCACTCCCTTTTCCTGTGGATCGCAAGGCGGCTGAAGCACAACTGCGAAACATCGCAGAGCGAATTCGTAGGGCTCAAGGGATTTCACTAGTCGACCTCGATATAGCTTCAGGCTTTCGTCAACTCGCCAATCAAGTGATGGCAGATGCCATTGGCGTGATATCAACACGCCAAGGGGCAGATCCACGCGAACATGTATTGATTGGCTTCGGTGGTGCCGCCGGACAACATCAATGCGATCTGGCTGAGTCGCTGGAAATGTCAGAAATCATTGATCCCCCCTTGGCTGGTCTCTTTAGCGCCGTCGGAATCGGTTTCGCTCGCCATCGTCGCTACGCGACTGTCCCGCTTTATCGCCCGTGGAACGAACACTTTGAATCTCAATGCCAGGCCCTTCTTGAAACGCCATCGAAGGCACTTATGGTAGAGCTGGAAAGACTCGGGTATGCGCACGAAAGCATCACGCTCCGAACACATTTTGAAATGCGCTATCAAGGTACAGATGCGACGTTGCTTGTCCCCATCACGCAGAACATGGAAAGCTTGGATCTTGCTTTTCACCAGACACATCAACGTTTTTTCGGATACCAGCAACCTCAACGAACGATTGAAATATGTACGGTACGTCTCGAAGCAACTGGCCCATCCGTGGCTACGCAGAAGGAAAATCGCAATCGTACTCGTGATAACTCGACCAGCGTCCCTGCTCATCGCGTTTGGCACCAAGGGGCTTGGATCGATTGCCCTATTATCCATAGAGATCAATTGACAACAGGAGAATCAGTGAACGGACCAGCGATTGTCATTAATAATGGCCACACCACTTGGCTCGCTCCTTGTTGGCAGGCAAACGTTGACAATCATCGGAACTTGAGGCTTCAACGTATCGGCCCCAAGAATCCAGTTTTGAATACCAACAAAGACAACGATTCCGAAAACAAATATGTAGATCCCATATTTCGCGACTTGATCGGGCAACGCTTAGCAACGGTCGCGCTCAGTATGGGAGAGATATTGGAAAAAACCGCGATCAGCGTGAATATCAAGGAACGACGCGACTTTAGCTGTGCCGTTTTTGACGCCAATGGCTACTTGATTGCCAATGCTCCGCATGTCCCCGTTCATTTGGGCGCCATGGGTCAAACCGTACGCGAGTTGCTACGAGAATTCCCGGATCTTCTCCCCAACGACTGTTTACTGACCAACGACCCAAACCGCGGTGGCTCACATTTACCCGATATCACGGTAGTAACTCCCGTATTTGATCCTGTGACGGCAGAACGATTATTCTTTGTCGCTTGCAGAGCCCACCATGCAGAAATTGGTGGCGTGACCTCTGGCTCAATGCCTCCCATGGCTACATCACTTGAAGAAGAAGGCGTTCTACTGCCGCCTCAGTTTTTGATTCGACACAACGAATCGAAAATGGAAATCGTTATGTCTCAACTCCAGCAGGCCAAATATCCTTCACGATCACCTCATGAAAACGTTGCTGACTTACTCGCCCAACAAGCTGCCAACCACTATGGCGCTAAGGAATTGATGGAATTGGTTCAGAAGTTCGGAAAAGAACGTCTCCAATCGGCACTGGCGCAAATCATGGATGCGTCTGAAAAACGCGTGAGACAGTGGGTGGATTCACTCCCAGCTAACACGCTTCGATTCGCGGACCAACTTGATGATGGAAGTCGAATTCAAGTTTCTATCACCAAACAAACTTCTCATATATCCGGCGACTCCATTTTGCGAGTTGATTTTTCCGGAACCAGTCCCCCTCATCCACGGAACTTTAATGCGAATCAGGCGATTGTTACTGCCGCTCTTCTCTATGTGATACGGACGCTTGCCGGTGATGATCTACCTTTAAATGAAGGGGCCTTGCGGCCAATCGAGCTTTATATACCCAGATCGCTTTTATCTCCCGTCCAGATTTCTGATCTCCGTTCAACTCCAACTTCTCAATTGCCCGCCGTTGCGGCTGGCAATGTTGAAACATCACAGCGAGTGGTTGACGTATTGTTGGGAGCCTTGGGTGTGGCAGCGGCCAGCCAGGGAACAATGAACAATTTTCTCTTCGGCGATTCGTCGTTCGGTTATTACGAAACCATTTGTGGCGGAACGGGCGCTACAGCAAGCGGAAATGGGTGCGATGCAGTTCACTCGCATATGACTAATACACGCATTACGGATCCGGAAGTGCTCGAGGGTCGCTATCCCGTTCGCTTGCGAGAGTTCTCGATCCGTCGGAACAGCGGCGGGGCAGGGGAGTTTCATGGAGGAAATGGAGTTATTCGAGAACTTGAGTTTCTGCGTCCCATGCAAGCATCGCTGATTACTTCCCGAAGAACGGGCCCTCCTCCTTACGGTTTGCTTGGTGGTGAAACAGGAAAACGGGGCGACAACCAGTGGATTCGTGCCGATGGGAGCATAGAATCGTTGGCCGGGACAGCTCAAATTGTATTGCAACCAGGTGATCGAATTCGAATAGAAACGCCAGGAGGTGGTGGGTTCGGCCAAGTTTCGAGTTGAAATCTGTGGGAAAAGAACACATTGAAACGCCAGACCTGAAATTTTCCCGAAAGAGTCGTGCGGTGCGATTTGCGGAGTGCATCGGACTTAGGCGCGCACTACAATGAGGCCGGTTCCGGTCCTCATTCCCGCCTGCTAATCCAATATGTCACTCCCCATCATTTCGATAACAGACTCATCCTCGATCGACCTGCAACCGTGGCTGTTGGTGCGAACGGTATCAGGTTCTCAGATAGAAGTTTCCCTATGGTCGATCGAGCAAGTCGGAATGTCGATGGCTATTTTCTCTTCCTTGGAACGTGCCGAACAATATCGTTCCGGAGTACTGAGCAACCGATTGGATAACGCGTCTATTGACCCCGAAGACAAAACCTGGAAGTCGATTCAACCTACAGAATTAGAACTTGGTCAGATTATGGTGGCGCACTATCGCGCGGGTGTGAAGTGGTTGGTCTTAGATCCGTCCGAGCAATCAGCCAAACGAGTCTTTTCTATGCCAGAAGTTCTAAAAGCGTTGCGGACACAGTTAGCCGCGCAAGCCTGACGAACATGATTGCAATCAGAAGTATTTTGGGAAGTCGATTAAAGTTTGTATTCGTAGATAACTTGGGGCATCAGCATGAAACGAAGTACATTCTCCTGTTTAACTTGGTTACGGTTGCTTTCTGTTTTTATCTTCTTTATACCATTTGATAATTTGCTGGCTGATGAACTGCCAGCAACACAAAAGGAACGAATCGAACTCTACGCGGCAGAAGTTCCCGGCCAGATTCAAAAAGGTGAAGGCCATGAGCCCCATGGCCTGCTCTATCTCCCGAAACGCGATTCGGATGCCGCTCCTCTATCACTCATCGTCGTTATCCCTGGTGGAGGCTATGGTGGCTTAGCGATAGATCATGAGGGTTACCAAATTGCTCAGTGGTGCAATGAGCATGGAATGGGGGCCTTGATTTGTTTGTACCGTCATCGTGGTGGAGGGTATGGCCATCCAATTCCGCTGCAAGATGCACAGCGAGCTATTCGCTTAGTGCGGCATAATGCGAAGAACTGGCATATCGATCCCAACCACATTGGCATCATAGGCTTTTCGGCTGGTGGACATCTCTCATCAACCGTTTCCACACATTTTGATTCAGGCAATCCCAAGGCGAGCGATCCGGTTGAAAAGCAAAGCTGTCGACCTGATGCAGCGATACTCTGCTATCCTGTAATCGGGATGGGCAAGCCTTACACACACGCTGGCAGCCAACGCAATCTACTGGGAGACCAACCAAATACCGAGTTGTTGGCGAGTCTGTCCAACGAAGATCAAGTCACGCCCCAGACTCCACCTACTTTTTTGCTGCATACGCAAGAAGACAATGTGGTAAAGGTAGAAAACAGCCTAGCCTACTATGCTGCATTAGCGAAAAACGGTGTCCCGAGCGCGTTGCATGTCTTCCCTAAAGGCCCGCATGGTATTGGTCTCGCCAAGAAACTCCCCGAATCATCTCATTGGCCCAATCTCTGCCTAGAATGGCTCAAAGGTCATGGATTTTCGGTTCATTCGTCACAACCGTGACGCAGCATAGCGAAATTGCATCGCGTATTCGCTTTGCTAGTTGTGATGCACATCACGCATACAAACCGAACTGCCGGATCAATCTGAAATCGGTAGTGGAGTGTCATTCAAGCTCGGTGGTACGTCGATAAGCACTCTCGCAGAACCGTTGTTGGCGTGAACTGCCATTGGCTTGGGTGACGCAACGATCGCAACTGGGTGCGATTGATTGACCATGCTCCGCGTATCGCAGAAATTTCGCCACGAAGATAACTGCATTCAAATTCCTGGTGTAGGAGGAAACCAGATAACGGTGCATGCTAGGTCAGGCACACTGGTAACAGGAATACTGGTGAGACGAAAAGAAGGAGTTATTCATGCTAGTATTGTCAAGGCATCGTGATGAGAGCATCATGATCGGCGATGATGTGGTGGTAACGATCGTAGATATCCGTGGCGACAAAGTTCGCTTAGGAATCGAAGCCCCACAAGACATCCCCGTACATCGTCAAGAAGTATATGAAGCGATTAAACGGGAAAATCGGAAGGCTGGTCATATACAGCCATCGGATACCCGTCGCATAGGCGGCAACGAATAGATACAACGGTAGAATCTCTTCTACCCACAACAAAGCACACAATCAGGCCGTTGCTGGAATCTCATCCTCACCAGCAAACGGCCTGTTTTGTTTTTTGGCTCAGCCTAATTCTTCTAACCGAACACAGACCATTCCACCGAGTCTGCCTTAACCCTCGGTTGTGGCATTACATTAATTTACTGATTCTTGAACGATCTTTTTGCACGCTCGTGCATACCAGTATCGATAAGTAACGCATGTTCGGAGCAATCGTCTTGAATAGCGTTTCAGTGCGGACGATTCTTTGCCAAAGCGACTTACATTGAAAAACATGTTCGTTGCGTCACCAATCTTTCGGTCCATCGGCTCTCTCAAACCTATTCCATGCTTCTGGCAATCTTTGTCTACTGGGAAATGCGTAAGGCACTCATCGGTCGGTAGTTTATCTCAAGACCTTCAATAAATCCTGAAAAAATTGTGAACTGTAAAAAAGTATCGATTAGTCAAGTGGTGCGGTTTAATCGTTGAATACGACGCTTACCCCCACTACTTTATTAGAAAAATCTTTGCGCAATCATGACTCACGTTCCGTAAGCCGATGCTATGGTTGCTGGTACCTTCAAGGAGACCAAAGTAGTGTCTCCTCGCGGCGTACGTTGTGGCAATTGTCTTTGCAGGCGCGACAGCCTTTTTGGTTCATTCTTGGGCCGGCCAAGTCCGAATCATATAGTAAGTTGCGAGCTGCGGGATTTGCAGCAGGCAAGGTTTGCGGTACGGGTTGGCCTTCGGCGAACGGTTCGCCGGCCAAAAAGACCGCTAGAAGGCCTTGCGACCTTGTTATGCTCAGATCTTTCTTGCGATCCCCCATAGTGGAGTCTTGCTTAGATGACTCGGATAAATACAAACGTAAACTCTCTGGTTGCCCAGAGTCGATTAGACCGTACTAACAACAACTTGAAGACCGCGATGACTCGCTTGAGCACCGGTTTGCGAATCAACTCGGGTAAAGATGACCCTGCAGGTTTGATCGCAAGCGAGGCCCTACGAAGCGATATCACAGCGATCAATAAAGCCCTTAGCAACACGCAGCGAGCAAATCAGATTATCTCGACCGCAGACAGTGCTCTCGGTCAGGTAGCCAATTTGCTGAACGACGTTCGCGGTCTGGTGACCGAAGCTGCGAACAGTGGAGCTTTGAGCGAAGACGAAATTGCAGCTAACCAGTTGCAGATCGATTCGTCACTCGAAGCGATCAACCGAATTGCTCAAACAACGTCTTTCCAAGGCAAGCGATTGCTTGACGGCTCTTTGGACTTCGTTTCCAATGCTGCCGCAGTTTCAACTCTACGAGACGTCCGCATCGACCAAGCCAACTTGGGTTCGACGGGCGCGGTTAAAGTAGACGTTGACATTTCAGCTGCTGCAACACGAGGCGAAATCTCGACGGACAGCGCTGCAGTATCAACCGCTGCTCAAGCGACTGCAACCTTGAAGTTCGCTCCAGAAGCAATCCTCACAGGTTTTGCCGACGCTGGTACAAGCATCTTGGTTCGTTCCAAAGACAACAAAGAAGAATACGATGGCGTAACGGTTCAGTTCTCGGCAGGCAGCACCGCTGTCGGCGCTGAAACAGCCGTTTATGACAAAGATTCCAAGACGATTACCGTCAATATCAACAACGCTGCAGCAACCACAGCCGCTAACGTTGTCGCTGCGATCAACACGCTAGCAGAATTCGAAGGTGTTGTTGTGGGTGCTGGTGCAGTTGACGGCTCGGTCGCTGGTGACGTGGCGATCACGGACACAACCGATACCGACGAAATCGCGATCACCGCTCAAACAGCCGGTGCGGACTTCAACGGCGTTGGTGTTCGAGTTGTCAAAGACTCGGGTACACCGACCGGTTCGCCTACAGCAGCTTTTGATGCTGAAAACAAAGAAATCGTAGTCACCGTTAACGACGCTGGTACAACCACCATCGCTAACATCGCAACCGCCATCAACAACTTGGCTGAATTTAACGCTTCCGCTACAGCGAACGGTGACGGTAGCATTACCGGTGCTTCGGCAGCTGACACAGAAGCTACAACCAACACCAATAACTCGGGTGGTGGTGTTCTTCTAGCTGACCTGGTCATGGAAATCGGTGGCCGTGAAGGTACTGAAGTGTTCAACTTCAAAGCCGGTGCTTCGGTAAACCAAATCGCGGATGCTGTTAAGTTGCTCAGCGATTCGACCGGTGTTACAGCTGTACAGAGCGGTCAGACCGTAACCTTCCGTTCGACAACCTACGGTAGCAAAGGTCTAGTTACTGCAAATGTGGTCAACGAAGGCTTGGCCGGTAAGTTCAAAGATAACTTGAGTGCCAACCGGGCTCTTGGAACCGACATCGCGGCTACCATTAACGGTGTTACTGCAACTGCTGATGGCAACGAGTTCTCGATCAACACTGCAGCTCTCGACGTAACCTTGACCGTAGATGACGGTTCTTCCAAGGGCTTCGAGTTCACCATCAGCGGTGGGGGGGCCTTGTTCCAACTCGGTGGTGACGTTGTCTCCAACCAACAAGCCCGTATCGGTATCAGCTCCATCTCGACTGCTCGCTTGGGCGGTGTAAGTGGTAAGCTATACGAACTCGCTTCCGGTGGTTCCAAGACTTTGGAGAGCGACGCAACGGGAGCTTCCCGAGTCGTTGACGAAGTGATCGAGAAGGTTGCTTCTCTTCGCGGTCGATTAGGTGCGTTCCAACGAACGACACTGGAATCTAATACGGTTGCTTTGACCGACACCGTAGCGAACCTGACAGAAGCCGAAAGCTCGATCCGTGATGCTGACTTCGCTCGCGAAAGCTCAGCCCTTACACGAGCTCAGATTCTGGTTCAGTCCGGTACCTCGGTTCTCGGTATCGCAAACCAAAACCCACAGAACGTTCTATCGCTTCTCCGATAAGAAGCCTAGACGACTAGTAACTAGGGTAACTTAGGCAAAATAAACCGGCATGGTGGTAAATGTTATACCCCATGCCGGTTCTTTTTTTGCTGCTTGATGGGCAACTCGGTCGATCCAATCCTTTAGCCGTGAGTTTGTAACGCTTTAACAAAACTGTCAAAGTATTCGTTCCCAACCCATCTGAGTAGAGCTTCGCCATGGGAAGAATCCAATCCGACGTCGGTTTAGTCACCGGGATTAATATTAGCGAAACCGTAGACAAACTGATGGCCATCAACAGCCAACCGCGTGATCGATTAGTCACTCGCACCGATAATCTCAAAAAATCTCAGGTCGCTTACACCGAACTGACAGCCCTCGTGATCGGTGTTCAACTAGCCACTACTCAGTTGGGAAAGTCCAACAACTTCTCCAGCCTAAAAGTGACATCCTCTAAAACGGACATCATTACAGCGAGCGCCTCGGGAACGCCTGCAACTGGCAAAACGAGAGTTACCAGCGTCCGCTTAGCCCAATCCCAACAGCTCACCAGTTCTGCAATAGCCAGCAAGACAGCCCCTATTGGTGAAGGCTCGCTGACGATTCGGACCGGCGGCTTTATCGATCGCACAGCATCCTTGGATGACCTAAATGGCGGAACGGGAATCGAGCGGGGACTGTTCCGTCTCACCGACCGCAGTGGGGCTTCCTCAGAAATCGATATTCGTTTTGCTAACGACATCCGCGATGTGCTTCAGGCCATCAATGGTAACAAGGATATACGAGTCCAAGCGACCATCGAGGGGGACCGACTTGTCCTTAAAGACCTAACCGGTCAAACCGCATCGAATCTAAAAGTCGAAGAAGTTGGAACCAGCAGCGTTGCCTCATCACTAGGCCTACTAGGCATTGATGCTGCGAGTAGTACGGCTACTGGAACCGACATTCAAAACTTATCCTCCAGCACCAAGCTCAACAAGTTGCTCGATGGAAGAGGATTGCAATTTCAAGATGGCAACGATTTCCGTGTCACCCTCAAAGATGGTTCCGTTGTCGACGTAAACCTGACGATCAATCCAGAATCTGCCACGGTGGGTGATCTACTTTCCGCCCTGAACACTTCGGGCACGGGGAAATTCACCGCTGCCATTGCAGCGGACGGTGATCGTATCGAATTAACTGACATCACCGGCGGTGGCGGCAACCTCACCATCGCTGACCTTGGAAGTGGAAAAACCGCTTCTTTACTTGGCTTAACGGGGACGACATCGGGCTCATCACTCAGTGGTGAGCGACTTCTTTCAGGTCTCGATAGCCCACTAATTTCCTCGCTCAAAGGTGGTGCGGGATTAGGCGAACTCGGCGTCATTGCAGTTACCAATCGAAGCGGTGTGACAACCAATATCAACCTGTCAACAGCAGAAACGGTTGGAGATGCCTTACGTCTCATAAACAGCTCTTCCGCTGGTGTCACTGCTGTTCTAAACTCCTCTCGCACGGGAATCTTGCTGCGTGACACAACCGGCCAAACGGCCTCCAACTTAGTTGTCGCTGACGGTGATGCAACTACCACAGCCACAAAACTAGGAATCGTTAACAACTCAGCTACAGCCCAAGTCAACAGCGGTTCTTTTGACTTTCAATGGGTCCATCGTAACACTTCGCTCAGTTCTCTTAATCAAGGCCGAGGAGTACAACTCGGGTCCTTTACCATCACTGACAGTGATGGGCAAAAGAGCGCCGTGAATCTCTCCTCAATTGAAGCAGAAACCGTTGGCGATGTACTCGATGCCATCAATGACCTTAACATCGGTGTCGAAGCTCGCTTGAGCAGCTCTGGTGATGGAATCCAAATCGTGGATGTGGCTGGTGGCTCAGGCACGCTCACGATCAATGATACAGGGTCCGGCACTGCAGCGGCAGACCTAAAGATCCTCGGTACGGGCACCACCAAGACCGAAAACAGCCAAACGGTTCAAATCGTTGATGGGTCACAGAACTTAACGGTCCAGACCGACGACGAAGACACTCTTGATGACCTCATCGAAAAACTCAACGCGGCTGGCTCACCACTAACGGCTACGACACTGTCGGTCGGCTCCAGTGGATCGCGGTTGGTGCTCAATTCAAAAGCCTCTGGCGCATCAAGCCGCTTCCAAATTGATTCTTCGATTTCAGGCTTATCGTTTTCCGAAACCTCACAGGCACAAGATGCCCTGATCGCAGTGGGAGCGTCGGAAACCTCTGGTGGAATTTTGATCAATTCGAAATCCAATACCTTTGATGGCTCGATCGCTGGCGTCAACTTAACGATAGTAGATACCTCCGAAACAGCAGTTGAAATCAACGTCAGCAATGATGACTCCGGTATCTCTAAATCACTCGATCTTCTCGTCACTCAATTCAATCGAGTAATTGACAAGATAAAGTCGGTTGCTTCCTATGACTCAGTGACCAACGTATCGGGCCTTCTTTATGGTGATACAGAAGTCCTTAGAATTCAATCCACATTTAGCACGCTCTTCTCCTCACGCGTCGTTACCGGCTCGATTCGCTCCGTCGCTGAACTGGGCCTGAGCTTCAATGATCAAGGTAAACTGGAGTTTGATAAATCGAGATTCGAGAAACGGCTCTCTGACGATCCACAAGCAGTACGAGACTTCTTCAGCAAAGAAAAAACCGGATTCGCCGCCCGTGCTAAAACCATGATTGATAGCCTATCCGGGGAAAACAATAGTGCGTTGATCAGCAAAAATCTTGCCCTGCAATCCAAAATCGAACAAAACGAATCTCGCATCAGCTTCCTAACGGGTCGACTCGACAAACAACGTGAAAGACTTCTCAACTCATTTTACAAAATGGAAGAAGCTATTCAGAAAATCCAATCTAGCCAAAGCTCCATTTCATCTTTAAGCAACTTGCTCAATTCAAGTTCAAATTAATCCTTCGCATAGACCATTTTAATTTTTTCAGCATCTTCGCATTTTGATGGATCAAAAACATGTCGACTGGTTTTTCAAATAACTCATACCTTGAACAAGAGGTTCTCTCGGCATCCCCCGCGAAATTGCGCTATTTGCTGCTCGATAAAGCGAACACTTTGGTCGCCATTGTAGATCAGCTATGGTCAACCGGAGATCACTTTCAAGCTGTCCAATGGACCATTCGGATTCGCGAAATTTTGAGCGAACTGCTCAGTGGTATAACCGACACCGAAATGGAATTGAGTCGCAAGATTGCGGACATCTATGTCTTCTTGATCAACATGTTGACCCGTCTGGAAACCAACCACAGTCGAGAAGAGCTCGCCGAGTTTCGCAGCATCCTCGAGATGGAACGAGAAACCTGGCTCCAATTCGTGAAGCAGGAAGCCAACGCCCAACAAAGAGCCAGCTATTCGCCCGCCATTTCACCAGCACATTCTTTCGCCTACCCAAATCATGGTTCGATGGGCTCTAGCGATTTCAATCTGGAAGTCTAATCTAGATTATTCGCAGTTCTCTTAGGGTACCCGATAAAACCCTACGGACTACGGTCATTTTCTTGGGAGTAAGGCGTACAGTACCTATCGCCTTTCTCCCTTCAACATGCCTACAATATGACATGTGCTTTAAGGCATACTATTGGCTCAATCTGTTCGTCTGGCATGTGGGATCTACAATATGCGCTGGTGGTTCATACCAATCGTCGTTCCATTTCTCCTTCCACTTCCGCAATTGGCTCAGGCTCAAGAGGCCGCCGCTGCAACAGCTAAAGAAAAAGGAAAAAACGAAGAATCCGAACCCAAATTTTTGCGGGTGCTAAGAGAAAACAAAAAGCCTGTTTCTTTGCAGACCGCCGTCGCAAAATATAAACTTAAAACCGCCTCCACACCTGTGGTGGAAGTTGACCTGATAGGTGCTGTCCATATCGGAGAAGGCTCCTACTATGACGAACTCAACCGACGCTTCGCAACTTATGACGCCGTCTTATACGAATTGGTCGCAGATCCCGAAACTCGCATTCCCGAAAAAGGTGGCGAAGGGCAAATCGCCAATCCAATCGGGGCCATGCAGTATGGGATGAAAGAGATGCTGAAACTCGACTTCCAACTAGAAGGTGTCGATTATCGCAAGAAAAACTTCGTGCACGCAGACATGACCCCGCAAGAAATGTCCGACAGCATGCGCGAACGTGGTGATGGCTTGATGACCTTAATGGTCCGAGCTATGGGATCGGGGATGGCACAGCAGGCGGCAGGCCAATCCACCGGCGAACTCGATATGCTCACCGCTATGTTCTCCAAGAACCGACCTCTCGCTTTGCGAAGAGCAATGGCCAAGAATTTTGAATCGATGGAAATACAAATGGCGGGCCTCGCAGATAAAGAGGGCAAAAGCACTTTGATTACGGAACGCAATGCAAAAGCTTTTGTCGTTCTCGATAAAGAACTTGCCAAAGGCACAAAACGTGTCGCAATCTTCTATGGCGCTGGACACTTGCTTGATATGCACCATCGCTTGCTTAACAATTATCAAGCGACCTTTGAAGGCATCGAATGGCTCGATGCTTGGAATCTCAAAGAACTATAATCCCAGTCAACGAATCGAAGAACTCGATCTTAGATACAGGGCCAACATTTGTTCGGCCCTTTTTTCATTTCCACACCAACCTCAGCACAAAATAAAAGCGTCGTCGCACCCGATCATAAGCTAAAAGTCCTCTCCCGCCCTTAGCTCACTAGCGAGTGGCGACGACGCCAGGCACGCGTAAAAAATAATAACGTTGTTGAGTATCCAACCCCTTTCGTTTTCTCTGCGGAACGGCCTTACCTCTCACAGTCTGCCGTCCTGACCTTGATCCCGCCCTTTTGTTATGCACACTCCGTGCCAAAAACTGACCAAAATCGAAAGCGATTTCCTGAAGTTTCCATAAACTGAACAACCACAATAACTTGTGTTCACACAACTTTTATAAAGCTGCAATACCCAAAATTAGACCCACAGATCCTCTGCATACGAATTCGGCAATACCGCTAGCAATCCTTCTTGTTGTGCCGATTGCGCTGCCCAATTTCCAGGCACCTTGGCTATTGCCGTTGCTCGAAAGTTTATTTCACAATCTTGCTTTACAGAGCCCAACAATCTCGGCATACTTCTCTTCCCATTAGTCATCCTCTTCCACTGCACAAGGAAATCAGCACGGATGTTGAAGCTCTCTGTCAGCGAATTGTCCACCTATCGTTGGGGCTTCGAAGAGGATGTTCTCCACTACCGCCAAGCAGGTTTCACAGCACTTGGCATCTGGCGACCCAAGCTCGCTGAGTACGGTGATGAAAAAGGAATCGAGTTGCTCGCCGAACACGGAATGAGCGTTTCATCCCTACAGTGGGTCGGCGGCTTTACCGGCAGTGATGGACGGCCCTTTCGCGACAGCATGCACGATGCATTTGACGCGCTCGAACTCGCTGGACAACTCAAGGCAGAAAGCGTCGTCGTACTTGCCGGTGGCAAGAGTGGACATATACAAAAACATGCTATGCGATTACTCAAAACGGCATTGCGTGAAATGAGTGAAGCCGCTCAAGCCGTTGGAGTAAAACTGGCCCTAGAACCAATGCACATTGGCTGTGCACACGACTTCACGTTTATCACTGAATTACCACAAACCCTCGATCTCATAGCCGAGACGGGACTTCCCAATCTGGGACTTGTATTTGACTGTTATCACTTAGCTCAAGATCCTCGCGTACTGCACTGGCTGCCTGAGATTCTCCCTTACATTCACCTTGTACAACTGGGCGATTCGAAACATGCTCCCATGGGAGAACAAAATCGATGCCTCTTGGGTGACGGCAACCTTCCTCTACCGCAGATCCTGCAACTCTTAACTAGCCATAGATACAATGGTTATCTAGAGATTGAATTGCTGGGAGAAGAACTCGAAAATCTCGATTACAGTACCGTGATTGAATCGGCTAAGGCCTGGATTGAATCTTGCACCTAACCCTCGAACGATTTTGGCTGGACGACTTTTTTCCTTGGACTATCTGGGAATAAGCTCCATACAAATGACGCGGTCATTACCTCGCAAATAAAGCAGCCCGTGGGACAAAACGGGCGCGGCCCAGCAAGGTGCAGACAAAAGCGGTCCACCATCCACGGGATCTTTCGTGGCATAAAGATCCAATTCTGCCATCACCTCAGGCTTCTCTGGATTGACCTTCAATAAGAGTAGACGCCCATCTTCACCCAGCACCACCAAATACCCATCTACATGCAATAAACTCATACGCTCATGAGTTCTTGCAGCCCACATCACCTTTCCATCCTCCCAACGAACACAACGCAAATCAGCGTCGGGTTGATTTCGGCCACTGCAGCCGTACAGATAACCATCGATCAGAATCGGTGTCGCCCAATGGGCACGAAACGCTTGGTCCCGCTGCCGACTTCCATCCTTCCACAGAGAACTCACCTCTCCGTTTTCTAGTTTCAATAACTGACTTCCAATGGAATAGGTTTCCGAAATCAAAATCTCATTGCCATGCACAACAGGACAAGCCGCATTGACGCTTTCCATTGTTGAACTTCTCCATGGCTCAAAGAAAGTCTCGCTCCCTTTCTCGCCATTAACACCCAACAAACCTCCTCGCATAAAGAACAATAAGTCCACTCCCTGAGCATGCAATTGGGGAGTGCGCACGGGAGACGCGTAGCTTGCCAGTTCACGACTGCAACGAAAAACCTCTTTGCCATTCCACTTATTGAACGCCACCACGCCGGTGCCGTTACCTTCCACTTCACTTAGATCCCCAGGCAATACGGACTTTGCTTTCTCAGCCTCAGAACCGCCAATCATTACCCACAGCAAATCACCCACAACAAGTGGCGTGCTTCCTACCCCAAAAAAGTTGGGAACAACGTGATATTCTTCACTAGTTTGTTTTTCCCAGATCACTCGCCCCGTCATAACCTCTAGACATACCAAGCGTCCTGCCACACCGAACACGTAAACGCGTTCGTCATCAACCACCGGGCTCGTTCTTGGCCCATTGTTGTAGCCATACATATCAATGTACTCGACAGGGGCTTCCCAATTCCAAAGCACTTCACCCGTCTCCGCTTTGTAGCATGTCAGGCGCTCTGCATCGCCGTATCGGCAAAACTGAAAATAACGCCCTTTGCTGGTAACTCCGATGCCATAACTTGTTCCGAGCTTTTTGGTCCAGACAATTTTCGGAGGGTCTGTTTTCCAATCTTTCCGAATACCGGTTTCGACGGACGTTCCATCGCCGCGCGGCCCCAGAAATTGTGGCCAATCTTCACCACTTTTCCTGGTTCGCAAATCTGTCACTGACAGCACTTTTGGTTCTTGCGCACAGACGTTAGGCGAAAAGCACCAACCAACACAACACATCAGCATGACGCTAGCAACGTGAAAGCCTGTATAAGCGTGTGCTAGAAAACCTAGATAAACTCCGATTTTTCGGACGTCTTGCCGCTTCATGGTTGATTGTCTCGCTACAATTGTAGACTGGGTTTGAAAGGTAGGATCTGAGGGGTGAGCGTAGAAGATATCTTATGAAGAGGGACTTGGTTATCACAACCTCTTTGGTCATTCCAGAGAGCGAAATTCATTGGCAATTTGCCCGCAGTGGTGGTCCTGGTGGCCAAAATGTAAACAAGGTCAACAGCAAAGCCATTTTGCGGTGGGAAATCGTGCGAAACCAAACACTCCCTCCGGCTGCCTTAGAACGACTCAAAATTGCCGCTGCCAACCGAATCACCACCGAAGGTGATCTGATTCTGAGCTGCGACGAATATCGTGACCAACCCAAAAATATAGCCCGCTGCGAATCGAAACTTCGTTCGATGGTCTTGCAGTCGTTACACACTCCGCGAGTGCGCAAGGCGACTAAACCCTCCTTCTCATCCACACGCCGTCGATTGGACACGAAAAAACGTAACGCCGAGAAGAAAGCGGGACGCCGAACTCCGCACGATTAATCGCCCTTCGTCCACCCTACTTGCTGTGCATCGATGAGTAAAAAAGTTCTTATAACTGGCGCGACAGGCTTGCTAGGCAATAACGTTCTCCGCCAATGCCTGGATCTCGGCATACAGACCGAAGTGTTGGTGCGAACGAAATCCGATCGCCGAGCATTAAACGACTTATTTAACAATTCCGGCGAGCCCTTGGTGATCCACGACGGAGATATCACGGACCTAGATTCCATTCGCTCTGCGGCCAAAGGCTGTACACATATCATTCATGCAGCCGGTGATGTGCATATCGGCTGGCAAGGATTGGATAGACAAAGACATATCAATGTTACCGGCAGTTCCAACATGGCTCGAGTTGCTTTCGAAAACAGGCAACGTTTGGTTCATGTTTCTACAGTTAATGCTTTAGGCCTCACGGGCACGGAAAATCCAGCGAACGAAGAAACACCTTTTGGTAATCTGAATATCCCAAACACTTATGTCGTGTCAAAACGCGAGGCCGATATCAAAGTGCGATGCTGGATTGACCAAGGACTCGATGCCGTAATTGTTCACCCTGGATTTATGCTGGGACCTTTTGATTGGAAGCTCTCATCTGGAAAGATGCTGGTTGGATTGACTCGCAGCTACCCACTCCTTTCACCTCGCGGTGGCTGTAGCTTATGCGATACTCGCGACGTCGCCTCCGGAATTATCAAGGGACTCGATAAAGGCTTGACAGGGGAGCACTTCATTTTGGCGGGGCACAACATTAGCTATCTTGACTTGTGGCGAGCGATAGCGGATGTGACGGGATCCGTTCGCCCGCTAAAGCGAATGGACCGATGTACGATGCTCACCACAGCCCTCATTGGCGATATTGCCAACAAGTTCACGGGCAAGGAAGGTGATGTGAATTCGGCCGTTATTCGCATGTCTGCACAATATCACTACTACTCCAGTGAGAAGGCCACCCGTATCCTCGGGTATCAATTCCGCGAGATACACACCATAATCAAAGACGCCTGGAATTGGCTACGACAAAATGAAATGGCGTGAAGATTCCCACGGCCTTTGTTCGCAACATCGAAACGGCAACTCGTTTCGAATTCGTTACTCTGTGTAGCCTCAGGAAACAAAACTGAGATTGGATCCATGAAATTGCCATCCGTTTGTGCATTAGATTGCCCTGATACCTGTGCGCTGCACATCACCGTAGAAAATGGGAAAGTTCTGAAGCTCGAAGGCAACCCAGCCCATCCCATTACTCGCGGCTTTGCCTGCGCCAAAATGTACCGCTATCCTGAACGTCACGAACATCCCGACCGCTTGCTTTATCCACTCCGACGAGTTGGCTGTAAGGGAGAAGGAAAATTCGAACGTATCTCTTGGGAAACTGCACTTACAGAAATCAGCGAACGCCTGCAAACGGTCCTAATTCAACATGGTCCACAATCCGTCTTGCCCTACTGTTATTGTGGCACCATGGGCGCAATCGAAAGTCAACATCCTTTGGCATTCTTTCGTGCCCTGGGCGCATTAGAACTCGATTGGTCCATCTGCGCTTCAACAGGCAGCGCTGCTTGGGAAGCCAATTATGGACCATTCAAATTGGGCCTTGATCCCGAAGACGCCTCGAATAGTCGCTTCGTTATCTTATGGGGAATCAACGCCCTGCGAAGCAACTCGCATTTCGCACCTTGGCTCAAAGAAGCTCGCCAAAATGGGGCCCACATCCTTCACATCGATCCCTTTCGAAACGAAACCAGTCGCTTCAGCGATGAACATTGGCAGATTCGAGTTGGCACCGATGCCGCACTCGCGTTAGCTTTCGGCCGCGAAATCCTTCAACAAAACTGGCAAGATGAAGAATACCTTAAGGCACATGCCAACAGCCTTGATGACTACCGAGAAGCATGCGAACCATGGACTATTGAACGCGCTGCTGAACTGTGCGGTCTTGAGCCTAATCGACTTCGCGAGGTCATTCAGCAGTATGCAACCACGCGAGCAAGTTTTATCAAAGTCGGCTATGGCCTTACTCGCAATGAAGGTGGTGGCAATGCGCTTCGTGCAATCACTTTGTTGCCAGCCCTCATAGGGGCTTGGAAACACGCCGGGGGTGGTGCGACACTTTCAACGAGTGGTGCTTTCCACCTCAACCACCGCATCAACCGAGGCGAACATTTGCGCAAACAAGATGTGCGCACGGTCAACATGAATCTACTCGCTGATGAACTTGCTCGCGAAACAGATCCGATCAAGGCACTTTTCGTTTTCAATTCGAATCCCGCAGCCGTCGCCCCCGATTCGCGCGGAGTTACTGCTGGTCTGGCACGAAACGACTTATTCACGGTCGTGTTGGAACATTTCCAAACGGATACCGCGGATTTCGCAGACTATTTACTTCCAGCTACAGACTTCCTGGAACATCCTGACCTTTATACTTCCTACGGACATTATTACTTGCAATGGTCCGAACCTGTCGTCGAGCCGCGTGGCGAATGTCGCCCGAATACTTGGTTCTTTCGTGAACTAGCCCAACGCCTACAAATTAATGAACCATCACTTTATTGGTCGTCACACCAACTAGCAGAGAACCTTGTCTCTAGCAATCATCCCTTTATGCAAGATGTAACTTGGGAACGATTGCAACGAGAGCGATTCATCAAATTGCATTTGGGTGAAAAGTTTCGTCCCTACATAGACGGCGCACATCATGCTGACAAGAAAATTCGCTTCGCGCCTGCACCTCGCCAACTTCAGTTCGAGGAACAACCCACTGCCGAGTTCCCGCTCCGCTTGATCTCACCTCCCGGCCCTTTCATCTTGAATACCAGCATGGGTAATCTCGAGAGTATTCGCAAAATGGCAGGTAACCAACCGCAAGTCATCATCCATCCTAATGATGCAGCCAAGTATGGAGTCGCCGACGGTACGGCTGTTCGAATCACAAGTCGCACTGGTACCATCAGTCGACAGGCGATCGTCAGTACTGATGCTCGAGAAGGAGTCTTGGTTGCCCTCGGTCAGTGGTGGCCCAAATTCTCGCCCGATAAAAAAAGCTTGAATGAACTAACCAGCCAACGACTTACAGACTTAGGTGGCGGAAGTACCTTCGGCAACCCTGTCGTTCGTGTAGAATGTTGCATCGCAATCAAATGACCCAGAACTCTATGGAAGATATCTCATATGACAACTCTCAAGTATCTTGACTTCTCCAAGATGATCGATCACTCATTACTCCAACCTACCCTGACGGAAACTGAACTGGAAAATGGGTGTAAATTAGCAGTGGCCTACGATGTGGCAAGCGTGTGCATTATGCCCTATTACCTGCAAAGATGCGCAGATCTGCTCGCTGGCTCAACCGTTCAACCTAGCACCACCATCGGCTTTCCGCATGGTGGCCACAAAACGGTCGTCAAGGTTGCTGAAGCGGAACAAGCTTTGCGCGATGGTGGTTCAGAACTCGACATGGTTGTCAATATTTCTCAAGTCCTTTCGGGCAATTGGGATTATGTACGCCAAGACATTGCCGAAGTAATCGCGGTTACCCATGCCGCAGGCAAAAAGGTAAAAGTCATATTTGAGAATTGCTATCTGCGCGATGAACACAAGATCCGCCTCTGCGAGATCTGTGGTGAATTGAAAGCCGATTGGGTAAAGACATCCACTGGTTACGGTTCTGGAGGCGCAACAATGGCAGACTTAACCCTGATGCGTCAACATTCACCAGAAGCCACTCAGGTCAAAGCGGCAGGTGGAGTACGCGATTTTCAAACATTGCTCCAAGTGCGGCAACTCGGCGTCACACGCTGCGGAGCCAGTCGAACCAAGGACATGTTAGATGAATGCCGTAAACAACTCGATCTTCCCCCCTTCGAGTTTCAAGGTACTAGCGGTGCTGCGGGCTACTAGTACTCCCAGCCTCACTCCTCCTCTCTCGCGCGCCTATCTCATAAGAAGCAAACCATGAAGAAGAATCACTCCATCCTGATGCTTACGTTTGCAGCTCTATGCATATCGCTCGCTACTTGCACAAGCCAAGCTGCCGAAGAAAATGGCTGGAAACCTGGCAAAGTCCCCTTGATAACTCGCTGGGGCAAAGAGGTCACACCTGAAAACGCATGGACGGAATACCCTCGCCCTCAAATGGTTCGGCAGAACTGGAAAAATCTCAACGGCCTTTGGGAACTAGCCATCGTCGATAAAGGCACACCACAGCCAACCCAGTTCCCGCTCCAGATACTTGTTCCTTATAGCGTCGAATCCAGTTTGTCTGGTGTGACCCAAACGGTTCTGCCAACCCAAGAGCTTTGGTATCGACGCACTTTTGAGCTCGCTACAGATGTCGATGAACTCAATACGCTTCTGCATTTCGGAGCTGTCGATTGGGAAGCAACGGTCTGGGTGAACGGAAAATCCGCAGGCATTCATCGTGGTGGCTCAACTCCATTTACGCTAGATATTACACCGTATCTGAATCCCAACGGAAAACAAGAAGTGGTCTTGCGAGTCTGGGACCCCAGCGATGAAGGCCCCCAACCTCGCGGCAAACAACAGTTGCGCCCTGAAGGTATCTGGTACACACCCGTCTCCGGCATTTGGCAAACGGTTTGGTTGGAACAGGTCCCCAAGACTTATGTTCGCTACGTCTTGCCAACTTGCGATATCGACAACGACTTACTGAGCGTTCAATGCGATGTCGTCGAAGCACAACCGGGAGACAAACTGATTGTGACAGTCAGCTTGGAAGGAACTGAAGTCGCGAAAGGAACCAGCGATATTGGTCCAGCCATACCACTAAAGATTGCTTCACCAAAACTCTGGACGCCCGATTCGCCAACGCTTTACGCGATATCGATTCGACTCACACGCGGCGAAAAAACCATCGATACTGTAGGGTCTTATTCGGCACTCCGAAAGATAAGCGCTGGCCCTGATCAACAAGGTACACTTCGCCTTCTCCTTAACAACCAACCTTTATTCCAGTATGGTCCGCTAGACCAAGGTTGGTGGCCTGATGGATTACTAACACCACCATCGGACGAAGCCATGCGCTATGACCTTGAGGTACTAAAGGCGCTCGGTATGAACATGCTTCGTAAACATATCAAAGTTGAACCCTCTCGACTCTACTTTCATTGCGATCAAATCGGCCTTCTGGTATGGCAAGACATGCCCAGTTCCATGCAAAAAGGACGCAAACATTTCGTTCAACCGAATCAAGCAGAGGATGCGGAATACACGCCTGAAGAAAAACAACAGTTCCAAGCCGAGCTTAAGGAGATGATTGATCATCTCCGTTTCTTTCCTAGCATTGTCGTCTGGGTACCCTTCAATGAAGGCTGGGGACAACATGACACTAACGCAATTCTTTCGTGGGTAAAGAGCTATGATCCCAGTCGATTAGTCAACGGTCCCAGTGGTTGGACCGACCGTGGATATGGCGACATGAAAGATATGCATAGCTATCCCGGTCCAGGCATGTTCCCTGTCATGAAAGATCGCGTTTCGGTACTGGGCGAATTTGGAGGTCTGGGCTATCCCATCGCGGGACACCTCTGGAAAGAGAATGACAATTGGGGATACCGCACCTATCGCACGCAGGAAGAACTCGATCAGAATTATCTGCAATTGATGCAGCGTATCTATCCATTGATCGGAGAGGGGTTAGCGGCAGCGGTCTACACGCAAACGACCGATGTTGAGATCGAAGTCAACGGTCTCATGACCTACGATCGTGAAGTAGTAAAGATTAAACCCGAATCATTCGCGAAATGGCATCAACGCCTATTGGGGCCCGTTCCTAAGCTGAAGAAACTAATTCTAGATGCTCGTCATCGTGAAGTGGAATGGAGATATGTTACCCAAGATCCTGGGGGAGATTGGGAGAAGTCTTCGTTTGCGGACCAAACATGGAAACAAGGCAAAGGGGGCTTCGGCACTCCGGATACCCCCAATACCGTGGTACGGACTCGCTGGGATAGTTCTGATATTTGGTTGCGGGGAGAATGGAACTTTGATCGAGCGATTGACGGGGAGTTGTATTTATCGATCCATCATGATGAGGACGCACAGATCTTCATTAATGGTGTTTTAGCAGCAACGGTATCGGGATACACCACCGATTACGCACTGGTTCCTATTTCGGCTGATGCCAAAGCTGCCATAGTTTCAGGCAAGAATATCGTTGCCATTCATTGTCATCAGACAGGTGGTGGCCAATACATCGACCTCGGCCTAGTTGCTATCCCATCTCCCTAAAGCCATTGCTCGCTCTACCTCCATCACCTCACCACCTCGTAAGTTCTCTCCCCATCCGTAACCACACCATTCTGAAAATTGTTCAGCGCGATCTGGTACAATTTCTGACCGTAAGGGCTCGGATACTCGGTAGTGATACAAGCTTGGCAGAGGTGATCACGGGGTAGATCAATGGCTTTCGCAATCGAACTTACCGGTAAATAACGCAAGGAGTCACAACCGAGAGCCTTGGCCATTTCGTTCTGCACTTCTTCCGTCAACTCACCATTTTCCATGAACTTTGGTGCAAACAATTCATCAATCGTTGACATATCGATGCCATAAAAGCATGGCGCAATGATGGGTGGACATGCGATTCGAACATGAATCTCTTTTGCACCACCCAAGCGACGAATGCGATCGAGAAGCACCTTCATGGTGGTAGAACGCACGATAGAATCTTCTACCAAGAAGACACGTTTGCCCTCAAGTACTTCGCGCAGCGGAGTGTACTTGCTAGCCGCTTTGATTTTTCGAGCACGACCACCTTCAATAAATGTTCGCCCGCTGTATCGATTGCGGATTAATCCCTCGCGACTCGGTATTCCCAATTGATAGGCCATACTATCGGCAGCCGCTTTGCTCGTATCGGGCACCGGCACCACAATCGTATCTTTATCGATTGACACCAGTCCCAATTGCTCTTCCTGACGAGCTAGTTCTTCGCCCAACCTCGTTCTAGAAAGATATACGCTCCGTTCATCGAGTGTACTTGCCACATTGGCGAAGTAGATCCATTCAAAGAAACAATGAGCGGGCTTGGAAGTCTGCATGAACGCCCTTACTTCCATTCCGTTCTTGTTAACCAAAATCGCATGCCCTGGAGCCAGCGAGTGAATATCGGTTGGCTCAAAACCTAGATTTAATAGGGCTACACTTTCACTTGCGGCCGCGAACAATGCTCCATCAAACGCATAACACATCGGCTTGATCCCGAGGGGATCGCGAGCGATGAGCAATTCGCCACTAGCATTAAGCAACGCTAAGCTGTAAGCACCATCAAATTGCTTGGCAACCTCTCCCACAATATCGATCAACGATCTGCCTGGTGGGCTCGCGGTCATCGCGCGCCCAACCTCGTGCATGATGATTTCAGTGTCTGTGTCTCGGGCTAGATGATGCTCACCTTCATGCAAAAGCTTAGCTCGCAAGTCTCCATAATTAGCGAGTTGTCCGTTAAAGCAAAAACTGAACCATTTATGTTTGTGAATATGCTGCCGCTCGAAGGGCTGTGCATAGTTGCGATCATCTTGACCGCAGGTTGCATAGCGAACATGTCCGATCGCGGCAATTCCTGCCAACTGCTTCATGATCGCTTCGCTTTTTTCGCGATGCGACAGTCGAAAGACTTCGCTGACTACCCCGATATCTTTGAGCGTATCCAGCAATTGCGGGCGGTCCGGGGAGTACGATGTCATTCCCGCCGCCAGTTGACCTCGATTTTGAATGTCCTGTAGCATTCGCGGCAACAGTCGAGAAACCTCTTCTGGGCCAGGATCGGGACAGAGCGGACTCACCTCTCTATTAGGAAGGTGATACACAGCGGCGACTCCACACTCATGATGTAGTTCGCTCATAAAGCTCCATCCCCCATAGGTCGCTATTGCGACGAAAAGGCAAGGTATCTGTCTGCATCGACCGATTGGCGATGCAGTATCCATTCAGCACCTGCGTTTTTGTCCTCCCTAAACCTACGTCCAATGAACGTACATTCAAAGAGTTTTTCTGCCCTTGAAGGTCGATGGCGATTGCCCCCATCTCACTTCTTTTCTGCCGCCTCCATAGTTTACCCGCACGGCGCCAACTCGCAAACGGTTCCTTTCAACGGAATCGAAGAGAGCTATACTTAGGAAAAATATTTCTGGCCCAATACCTCGGTTTAATCCCTTTGGCCCGATTATTTTCGCAAAAAGCATCCCCAATCCCCGAATCAACCCGCGACGGAACGAACAGGTTCGATATGGACAGCCATCAAACCACTCCCCAGGCATCGAGCCCAAACGAATTTCGACAACAGGCTCTGCGTTTCGCGGACACCTGGGTCGTCAAAGTAGGGTCACGTGTTCTGACCGGCCCTGACGGGCGTCTCGATCGCAATCAAATTGAGCAACTTGCTAGCCAACTCATCGATATCCGCCGCGCCGGCTACCGCGTTATTCTGGTAAGCTCCGGTGCCGTTGCCTCAGGTATGGGACGACTTGGCTTGACCAGTCGACCAACCGATTTGGCACAACTCCAAGCCGTTGCAGCTATCGGACAAGCCCATTTGATTCAAGTTTACGAAGAGACGCTGTCGCGTTCCGAATTTCCAGCCGCTCAGGTACTATTGACCGCCGAAGATTTGGATGACCGCACTCGCTACCTCAACGTTCGCAATACACTTCTGTCCCTGCTGGAATTCAACGCACTCCCGATCATCAATGAAAACGATACCGTGGCGGTCGATGAGTTGATGACCACTTTCGGCGATAATGATCGCCTAGCCGCCATGGTAGCTGGACTCTTTCCCCGCGCGATGCTGGTAATCTTAAGCGATGTCAAAGGTGTCTACGATCGCGATCCAACCGATGATGGCGCTCAAATACTTCATTCCATTCCAGTGGTTGATGACTCGACCTTTCAATTGGTATGCGACCGCAAGACTGGACTTAGCAAAGGGGGTATGGCAAGCAAACTGCGCGCGGCACAATTTGTTACCTCAAGCGGCCAACCAGTAATCATCGCTGGCGGGAAAATTCCCGGCATCATCAATGCCTTGTTACGTGGGGAAGAGCAGGGGACTCTATTTCTCCCTCAAGGCAAAGGTATGGCCCCACGCAAACGTTGGATAGGCTTTTCCGCTCAATGCAGTGGCCGTATCGTAATTGATGACGGTGCAGCCAAGGCTTTGCAATCGGGTGGAAAAAGCTTACTACCCATCGGTATTCAAGATGTCCACGGCAGCTTTGCGAAGGGCGATGTGGTCGCCATCATCAATCGCTCAGGTGAGGAACTCGCACGAGGTTTGACTAACTACTCTGCCGCTGAAGTTCGACAAATTCGGGGCTGCAAATCGCCCCGCATCGCGGAAATACTAGGTCATCGCCCCTATGAAGAAGTGATTCATTATGACAACCTCGCCTTAGTAGGCTCACGACCAACCTAAAATTGGATCGCTTCTATGCCACACTCAACCTTCGAGCGTCCAGACATTGTCGAAATCACATCAGCGACAATAGAAGTGCTTCGCGC
>JBILTA010000146.1:0-9837 GCA_044371785.1 Pirellulaceae bacterium
TCGACTTACCAGCCCCTGTCGGAAGAATGGTGAGACTATCACGCTTGGCTAGACAAGCAGACATCGCCTGCAATTGAAAAGCCCGAAACTCCGAATAACCCCAATACTGCTGCAGCAGTTGGTAAAGTTGAGCGAGTTGCTCACGGGACAACTCAGGTCCTGATGGTGACTCCTTTTCTGCGCGTCTTTGGAGTGCTGTGACCGGTAGTTTGCCAACGTTAGTTACGGACATTTCTAGGCTCCTAGTTCTGGGCTCCTCGATGGATCGCGGGTAAGCAGCCGAACTTGATGCTAGACCAAGACGACATTTACCCGCGATACATGCCTCGACCGGTAAAGGTGCGATTCATGTCGCCAACAGAACTAGCCTCCCGCTAGCTCAAACAACTTGAGCTCAAACAACTTGAGCTCAATCAACCTGAGTTCAAATAACCTGAACGATGAATAATGAACATATAGAAAGTTCACATCCGTGTCAACTACTCGCCAGATCAGGTTACAAAAAAACAGATGCCTTATTTTAAAGCAACTATCGAGCCGAAGCTAACATGGCGATTGCGACGCCAATGGTCAGAAACGTCCACAACACAAAAAAGAAACCCCCACAGCCAATCCCAATAGCAGCATGCAGACTACCTTTGATCACAGGATTCTTGGCGCGATCACGCAACCCCATAATTCCCAATACGAATGCGGCAAGACCAATGGGAATTCCGATTACCGGCAAACCACTTAAGATACCCAAGTAATAGGCGATCAACGCCTTAGGGTTTTTGTATGGAATAACGCCTCCTGTTGAATCACCTTCATTGTTCATCCCCTGCATATTGCCCGACTGATAATAAGGTGGTGGCTCACCCTGTTGTCCCGAAGCAAACGGATTCTGATTATTCATATTGGACATAGGAAATCACCTATATGTGGTCTATGCTCGCCAAAAATCTTTGTCAACTAACTCAAAACAAACAGCCTATTCACCGAATCAAACCCAACCGCATGAGGCCTTTGATCTCGAAACCCACAACATATTAACTTGCAACGATTGCGCCAGGCAATTAGCCCACACGCAAAAACCGAGCACTGTCAGGCTAACACTCAACGAGAACCGACTAAATGCGAAAAAAAATCTTTTGCTTTTCAAAACTTCTTAGCATTACATAACAAGCCAAAAACGATATCGTGAAACCCACTAAGGCAAATAACACGGGGGAATCTTTCGGTACAAAAGCATTCACTACATCATTGATCCAAAAGTGCAACACATAAGCGGCTAACGCATTAACACCCAGTGTCCTAAACCAACCCGTTCGCAATCTCCACACATCTGCCAACAACACCGCGACTGCAAAAACGAACATACTAAAGCCCGAAGCAAAAACCATATACGAAACACTGCCAGCCCGCTGGCTCATCGTCCAAAGGTTCACAGGCGCCGTCGGTAGAACGAACGGCGGCGTATTGAAAATTGTCGACCAACCTTGCTTCCACAATTCTTGGTTTGGCATTGTCAATCGATTCAAACATGACAAGCCGTATCCAGCCAACATCAAACCAAAGCTCCAGCTGAATAGATGCCACAATATCGTGGATTGTCGGCCATCAGCAGCAACGATTTGTCCTGCTGTTTCAAAACGCTCACTTGGCATAGCCTTTTTGCCGTCGTCATTACGATTCCCCAAGACGACATCGTATGCAAAGCTTCCAGTCAGTACGACAAGCGCCCAACTGATAAACCCAAAATATCCGCCGTCGATACCGCGGTACTCATGCACCCATTGATAAAATCCCATATAAGAAATCAAAATATGCAGTCCAGCGGAGAAAAGAAAATACAACGCACGAACCCAGCCCGAAGCCGCGATCACTGGCGTTACCCACAGAGAAGCCAACGCAATATGGGTTAACGTTTGAAAATAGTTTCGCCCAAACGCACTTCGTATCACTTCCCACCAACCCGCCGCCTGAAGCTCACTCCATGATTTGTAATTGCCATCCAAACCATGAACAAACATCGCGATAAAGAGTAAACCCAAAATACGCTGCAAGACTCGAGCGTAGGCTGGCCACCATCCATCACGCTGCAATCGTTTCAGCAACGTCAAACGAAATCCAAAGCCGACCGCAAAAAAGAACTGCGGCATAATCGTATCTGCATACGAACAAAACGTATTGTGATGTTTCAAATTCGGAAACAGTTGAGTTACTAGAGCATACGATCCGAGAAAGTTCACCAAGAACATTCCAGCGACCGTATACCCGCGAAACTGATCCAACGACTCCAATCGCTCACTTGATTGACTCATGATTTTCCCAGCGGCAGCAAACTCGCCCCTACAGGCCCCTTCCTTCATTCGGTATATTGCCAGAAGATGCTCGCACCTATTCACTCTGTGACGAACTCATCATGCCATTGATTTACGAATATCAACATACAGTGACGCCGTCAGAGATTGACCAAGTAGGACATGTCAACAACATCGAATATGTGCGTTGGCTACAACATGCTGCCATCGCTCATTCCGCTGCTCAAGGTTGGGATGCACCTCGCTATCGACAACTCGGCATGGGCTGGGTTGTCCGCAGTCACTTCATCGAGTACCTGATCCCTGCCTTTATCGATGATCAGATTATCATCAAGACCTGGGTGGCAACCATGAAAAAAGTCACGTCAATTCGCCGCTATGAAATCTGGCGTCCATCCGACGAGAAGAAACTTGTTGTAGCGGAAACCAATTGGGCCTTCGTAAACTTTACCACCCATCAACCGTGCCGAGTACCACCGGAAATTCTGAACTCGTTTGAACTTAATCCTGACGGATAAATTACGCCTAGAAACGCCCTTCCCCGTACTCGCGCCAAAACTCCCGCACAATGGTCGTACGATCGCGACCTCCCAATTGCTGAAATCTCTGTTGCCAACGATTTCGTTCCGCCAACGTGGGCTGCTTACCGGTTACCACCAAAAACATGCGATTGACAAAAGCTGCACTATTTCCACCGGACTTATCGTAAAATTCATCAGAAACCAATAACGATCGCGGTAAATCGTCAGCAGACAAGCCTTTGTTGAAATGCTTTACCCAAGCGCTAACTTCCCATTGCTGCGGAGTTCGATCCAGAAAACTCTCATAGAACCGCACGATTTTAGCTTGTGAGTTGGGAGGAATGCCGGGCCCGAAATCTTGATCGGGAATGTTGCCTCCCGCAGGTTGCATCGTCAGCCGTAAAAATGAATCGGGATTATTCAACGGATCCACGGCCGCTCCCGGACGCAATAAGTACAAGGTCTCACGCCCCGAACTTATCGCAGCCCGCAATTCGTACTGCTCACCAGGACGCAAATAAGAGGTATCCACATTCATGTCAAAACGAATGGGTCTTTGATTACCAATCAATTGCGTACTACTTCCACCTAAAATGTCGCTATTGGGTCGATTGCGACTTACCAATTGCAATTGCAAGATCGCGTTGGGAGGCAAATTGCGGTTGTCACTCAAACGGATCTCGCCACTAATTCTCACCGATGCGGATTTCAAGCCAACATTCAATACCCGCAACTCATTGCGTCGAACATCACGTACCAATAACTCGACTCGCCCCTGCGAATCGACCCGCCTCCGAAACTCCTCTCCAACATCAAACAACCGACCTCCCACATATCCAACCTGATATCCACCGACGGTAATGATCACGTCGCCAACTTCTATGCCCGCAGAATCAGCTGCCGATCCCCGTTCCACTTTGCGAACACGGACACCCGTAGCAGTGTTATCTACGGTAACACCCAAACGCCAATTGCCATTGTTGGACGGTGGTCGGATTCGCTCTTCGCCAAAGCTACCCGATCCACCCCAACCAAATCCACCACTGCGCTGGTCAGCTTCATTCCCTTCGCGTTCACGATATCCAGAATCGCCCGAAGGAAACCCAAATTGTGCCGTGACTGTCGGTGTGCCGAACACGACAACCAAGAGCCCCAACGTCAAAGGGAATAAACGCTGCATGACATAACTCCCAACACTAACCAAGGTGCTTAACTAGCTCGCTTTGAAACTTCCCAACTTCTCCAACAAGCCGTCCAATATGGGCTTGAGAATCTTGTCTACACCTGGCAATGCCAGAATCTTTTCCACTTGGGGCTTTAAATCGCCCAAAGCGGAATCAAACAGACCAGCCAACACTTCCTTGGCAGGGCCTGGCAACTTACCAAAACCTTCGTTCATTTTGCCGAGCGACTCAGTGAATTTTGTAAACTCAGGTGCAGCCGCTGTTGCCGAGGCTTCGTCTGTAACTCCAGTTAAAGTACTCGCAATATTGCCAACAATATCGCGAATCGATTGCACCATTTCACTGCCACCATCCACACCGCGCACTGCGTTGAGCGCTTCATTCATCGATTCATTCAGCTTGCCCTGCGCTGAACTTGCCGCTTGCTGCGCAGCAGCTTCCGCTGCCGATCCCGCTTGCGATGCAGCGTTCTTAGCTGTTTCCTCGGCTTTCTTCACCGTTTCTGCATCACAACCGGTCAGGGAAACTAGCCCCACAACAACCGCTACCGACGCATACCATAATCGCATTTTCATCTTCCACCTCATTTTTAAGACGAATATCGGGCCTGCGAGCGTTTTAGCCCACAACTATGTCGAATTGTGTGATCCCAACCTCATTGCACACAAGGGTACCAACGCATTTTCCACAACTTTCCCCCCGATTACACTCCTCACAACCCGCCTAACTTCGACCCTAGTTCGCGGATCACTTATGCATTTTCCCTAGCTATCCAGTGGGGTGTATGGTATGTTATGCAGGTGCAATGGAACCGACGGCCCCTCGGATTCACCGGCTCATTTTGCTCGGCGATCCATGACGCTCCATTCCACGTCCATTTAGGTGTGGCCGTATTGTGAAAAAGCACTCCGCTTTGCTCTTGTTTTCAGACTGGTCCGCTCATGGCAAAAGAACCCCAAGCAATCGACTTTAAAGAGCTCCTGCACAAAGCAAATTTGCGTGCAACTCCAGCTCGCTTGGCCCTGCTGAGAGTTCTTCAGAACACCGGCAGCCCCCAAACACATGCTTTTCTTGCCGACGCTCTTGAAGAACTTGGTATCGATAAAGCCACCGTATTCCGCAACCTTAACTCACTGGTCGAAATCGGTGCTGTCCGCCGACTCGATGTAGGCGACCACGTTTGGCGCTACGAATGGCTCGGTGAAAAACAAGATTCAGAACATCTTCACCCCCACTTTGTCTGCACCTCCTGCGGCGAAGTCGATTGTCTAGAAAGCGATCAAGTTCGTTTCAACGACCGCTCGAAAAAAGATCTTGCCAAACGTACCAACGAAATCGTCCTCCGTGGTACCTGCAAAAACTGCGACCAAGAATAAGCTTCCGGACTTGTGAAATTATTGTGCAAATACGCCAAAACTTCTCTTGCAATAGCCTTGCAATTACATATCTTGAGCGACTAAAGGATCGTACCCTCGTCGCAAGATATGCCCTATGCTTCTCGAACTGCTGCATCGACTTGCCCTCATAACCAGTGCCTTAGCGGCCCTCGTCTGGGCGGCCGCAGCCATTATTGACCCAGCAGCCATCTATCTCGCAGGCTCCTCACTCGGCATCGTTCTCGCTTCTTGGTTACTTAACCCCAACCCAAACCCACAACCTCCGAAATCTTTACTAACCCCTCGCTCCCTTCTTGCGTTTCTCTCGTGGCTCAGTTCGGGTCTCGTTTTGGCTTATTCCATTTTTCAGACAAACGTCTCTTTCAGCGACCTAGGTTTCTTTTCCCCTGGCTCAATTGTCGTATGCTGGTTATGCCTGCTTCCACTCTTACTTGTGCGGAATACCCCCAGTGCTCGACGAACTCAAACCTGAATCACTCCCTGCGGAACCCGAATTGACTGGGCCAATCTCGACTGGGCCAATCTCTGCTGGGCCCCAACAACTAGAACCAACTCTCCCGGCCGCTCCGAATCGGCCACTGCAATACCTCTGGCTTTCAATCCTAGGCATCGTCGGCTTCTATGTGTTCCTTCTGCCTGAAATTCAGATTGCCTGGTGGAACTATCGCACTCCCAATCGCATGCTCCCCTCATTTTTGCAACTCGACTTTGTGACTCGAAGCCTACTTCGTACCCTGGAAGCCTTTGTCGTCGCATTCTTTTTCGCTGTCGGTGCAAGCTTTGGCAGTTTCCTTAACGTCGTTGCCTATCGTTTGCCCCATCATCTCGATATCAGTGTTTCCGGTTCGCGTTGCCCCAATTGCAACAAACGACTTAGCTTTAAAGAAAATATGCCTATCTTCGGTTGGCTCAGCTTACGAGGAAAATGCAGTGGCTGCCAAATTCCCATTCCTTTTAAATATCTCGCCGCTGAAATGCTGCTAGGCTTTATCGCTGTTTGGCTAGGAGCATACGAACTGCTTTCCGGTGGCATCAATCTCCCCCTGCGTACTCCTAATTTCTATGCAGGTGTGGTCTGGATCGTCTTTTACACCAAATGGGATCTCGTATCTTACACCCTCTTCCATTTCGCTCTGTTCTGTATTCTCTCAACCCAAATCCTAATCCTCGACAACAATCTAAAAGTCCCCAAACGCTTTATCACGTTCTCGCTATTGTTGGGGATAAGCCTCTCACTCTGCTTTCCGTGGCTCCTGCTTGTCCATTCTTCGCTCTTCCTACCCGGTATCGAGATGCGTAGCCCCGGGCAACTGGAAGGCGTAAAGCCAGAATGGATGTACTCATCCCTCCAGTCCGTAGCGCTGGGATGCCTTTACTCGATCGCCGTAGCCATGCCTGCTGCTGCAATTGCCACACTCATCTGTCGACAAGATAAAAACCAGAATTACCTGACGTGGCTTGGCACTTTTGGTTGCATAGGAATTTGGCTGGGCTGGCAAGCAGCTCTGCTCGTCGCTGGCATATCTCTACTTGTGTCTTCTGCATGGCTCTATTGGATGCGCACTCCCAGCCGCAAATCGCTGCACCTCTCCATAATCATCCTAATTGTCGCTGTTCTACATCACACGTTCTGGAACTACGCGATCAATCTCTTGCTCAAATACTTGAGCTGAAAGAGAGTTGTGAAGACGCCGCAGACCGAAAAAGTTGTCGATAACTACTCGAGTTCATCCTGATCCAATTCGCAGGCTTCCTCCCAAGCTGGAAACGGATCGTGCCAAACTTCCCATACGCTTGGACCAGCTTCCATCTCTTCTTTCGTCAACAGGCAATCATCCAATGCGGCTTCGATTTCACTTCGATCCAAAGCTTGCCCGATAATCACCAACTCGGTTCGACGATCCCCGTAAGGTTCCTCCCAAACTTCGCGAATCGACTCTTCAAACTCAGGCTCTTCAGGCCACTCTTCCCTTGGAGTTGCCGCAGCCCACATCCCAGCCGAATGTAAAGCGAAGACGCGTCCCGCATGCGACCATTCAGCCGCTTGATCATTGCGGGTTGCTAACCAAATCGCCCCCTTCAACCGCACAATCGATCCAAACAACTCACTATTGATAAACGTCAGCAGTCGTTCGGGATGAAATGGACGACGTGCCTGATAGGCAAAACTTGCAAAACCATACTCCTCAGTTTCCGAGACTTCTGCGCCACGTTCGACTACTAACCAATTGCGATTCTGCGCTGCCCATTCAGGTGTGAACAAACCTGTGTTCAGAATTTCCGCTATCGAAACTTGACCGCGCACACTTCGCACAATGCGTGCTGTTGGATTCAAAAGTTGCAACAAATTCTCTAACTTGATCACAGTCTCTTCATCGACCAAGTCGCACTTCGATAGAATCAAGACATTCGCAAATTCGATTTGATCCATCAACAAATGGGATACATCGCGTGTGTCCTCTTCGCTCAATGCTTGACCACGATCAGTAAGCTGATCTAACGAATCTAAATCTAGGGAAAAATTGACGGAATCAACAACCGTCACCATCGTATCAAGACGCGCAACACTCGAAAGCGACTCGCCTTCTTCATCTTCGAAAGTGAACGTCTCTGCAACCGGCAAAGGTTCTGATATTCCTGTTGATTCGATCAACAAATAATCAAAACGCCCCTCTCGAGCTAATCGACTTACTTCGATAAGCAGGTCTTCACGCAAAGTACAACAAATGCACCCATTGCTCATTTCAACCAACTGTTCGTCCACTCGACTGAGCTTCGCATCACCCTCACGCACCAAGCGTGCATCCACGTTGATCTCGCTCATGTCGTTGACGATCACAGCCACCTTCAAACCTTGGCGATTGTTGAGCACCTGATTCAACAACGTTGTTTTTCCAGCGCCAAGAAAACCTGACAAAACCGTAACGGGCAAACGTGGGTCGGTCATATACGCGATCTACACTAAAAGGGAACAACAACAGAAACGAATGCTTTAATGATGCCAACCGAACTTATCTAGCTCCGATTGAGACGTCGCTTCCATGGCCAGACCCTATAGCTGGTCCGCCAAACGCATCACCAAACGCCACTATCTTACACAGGTGCAAAACACTTGCAAGTGACTAAGTATTGCGTCCAGTGGATACAGCCCCACGCGACCGAAAGAACGGCCGCCAAAAGTCAACCGAACGCTGTAAGTCGCAAAATCGTACCAAGCCTACACCCCATTCCCTCGGGGTATAAAAACCATCAAAATAATGGGAGCAAAGGGGACTCAAGCGGAATGGGCCCTACGCCCCTCGGATTTTGTCCCCAACCCACTCCGCTTCGAAAACAGGAGTTCGTAATGTCCAAACAGTTATTTTTGAAGGCAGCCCTATCGCTTTCGTTGGTTACAGCGGCCTTTACTTGCCCAGCCCGAGCCGATGAAACCACATCCGATTCGACCAAAAAGGTATCCGACGTGACTGAAAAAGAAGACCCATATCTCTGGTTAGAAGACGTTACCGGAGAAAAAGCTCTCAATTGGGTAAAAGAGAGAAATGCCAAAACACAATCTCAATTCGAAGCCAATCCAGAATTCAACAAACTCAAAGATGACTTGCTCGAAATCCTCAACTCGAAAGAACGCATTCCGTTCGTTACCAAATTCGGCGATCACTATTACAACTTCTGGCGCGATGAAAAAAATGAACGAGGTGTTTGGCGACGCACAACTCTCGAAGAATACCGCCAAGCCAGCCCTAAATGGGAAGTGGTGCTAGACCTCGATGCCGTAGCGGCCGCCGAAAACGAAAATTGGGTCTGGTCGGGAGCTCAACTTCTTCGGCCTGGATACAAACTCGCGCTCATCAGCCTCTCTCGCGGAGGAGCTGACGCGACTGTTACCCGTGAGTTCGATATGGAAACCAAGTCCTTTGTCAAAGATGGTTTCTATCGTCCAGAGGCCAAGGGAAGTTTGGGGTGGATCGATGAAAACAACGTTTTCGTCTCGACCGACTTCGGCGAAGGTTCAATGACAACTTCAGGTTATCCGCGACTTGCCAAACGTTGGAAACGTGGCACGCCGATGGACAAAGCAGAATTGATTTATGAAGGCGTTCCTACCGATATGTCGGTCTCGGCCATTCATGATGACACACCAGGCTTCGAACGCAATTTCGTGTCCCGCAATTTGGCATTCTATAACGACGAACTTTATTGGCTTAATCCCGAAGGTAAGCTCATCAAGATCGATGCGCCAAATACCGCCAACAAAAACGTGATTCGCGAATACCTGACCTTAGAACTTCGCGACGCCTGGGAAGTAGAAGGAAATAAGTATGCTGCAGGCTCTTTGATCGTCATTAAATTCGATGACTTTATCGCTGGCAAACGCAAATTCGACGTTGCTTTCGAGCCATCCGAGAACACTTCTTTGGCTAGCTATGGA
>JBILTA010000147.1:0-9808 GCA_044371785.1 Pirellulaceae bacterium
GTGGGTGTTGGTATCCCGTTCGCCCTACCGCTCACTATTCCCCTGACAAAATCGAGATACTTCCCGAGCTAATGGGGCGAATTCCGGTCTCAGTGGCCAATAACAGACGCCCCTGGTCATCGACACTTTGGCAAATTCCCCGATATTGAACCGTGCCTTGGTTCACTTCGACGAACTTCTCACGCAGGAAACAGCGCTCGCGAAAAAGCTCGAAAAGGGCCGACGGCTCAGTTTGCCAACGTTTCAGGAACTGATCGATTCTGGCAACAACTCCTGGTAGAAATTCCTCTCCCGGAAACGTAATGCCACTTTCTGTTGCCACACAGGTCGCTCGCTGTTGCACCTCTTCCGGTGCCTCTCGCCAGTCAATCGCTAAATTCAATCCAACCCCTACAATCCACCACATTCCACTCCCCATCGACGCAGACTTAAATTGAAACGCGGGGAGATCTTCGGGTGAGCCTTGTATCCCTTCGACCAAAATTCCGGCAATCTTGCGACCACGCACATACACATCATTGGGCCACTTTAGTTGCACATTCGCAGTGTCGATATACTGGCTCAATAGATCGGCGAGCGCTACGCCAACCACCAGGGCAGCCTGTGGCAATTGCGAAACATCGCGTACGTAGTTCCCACTATCCAGTAGCGATGTGAACATCAAGCAACCGTCAGGTGACCACCACCGATTCTCACCCCGACCACGCCCCGCAGTCTGCTTGCGAGCCGCAACCGTCATCGGCGGAAACATTTTTTTATGTTCCACCATGCGGCGCACATAATCATTGGTTGAATCGATTTCTTGAAACCACTCAATGTCAAATTGCATCGACATCACTCTACAGAATCGCCAACGGATTGCGCGGATGCTCAAGCGTTCCACGTGTGACGCCAACACGGTTGGCCGCTTTGAGTTGTCGCCACACTTCGCTCGCAGGCAATTCACCTGCTAACAATTGGCGGTAAAGCGTAATCAGCAGCTTCACATCTTCGTCAGAGGTATCGTTCAACATTTCAATGCGGAAACTGCGAATACCTCGCTGCAATAAACCTGCTACCGCTTCGGCACCACTTTGGGCTGTGCCGTTGTATAACGTGTTGCGGCAGCCGATGTCAGCATGCAGCACATGTTCTGCGCCGATGCGATCGCGCAACTTCACGGCATGGCGATCGCAAGGACGTCCACAGTTGGTCTTATTGGTGCCTGGTGATAGGACGGTGCAGAAGACGCAGTGCTCCATATGAAACATCGGCATATGCTGATGAACTACCACTTCGAGCCAGTGGGGCGGTGTTGCGGCCACCAATTCCAACAATTGATCGCGATTCAAATCGTACGAAGCGGTAACGCGTTGAGCACCCCATTGCATCAGTTGTTCAGCCGACAAGGGATTGGTTATGTTCAACGAGAAGTCAGCCACAAACGGAATGTTGCGTTTTTGAGCGAAACGGATGGCCGCCAGATTTCGTGCCAACCAGCCATCGCTCGCATGTTTGGCTAAATTCAAGAACAAACCATCTTCGCCCTCTTTGTGAATACGCAGCGTAGCCAACAACAAATGTCGTCCTGCTTCACGGGCCCAAGCAACGGCTTGTTTGTATTCACGCAGATCGTGAAAGTCGGCAATCAAATGTTCGGCCCCTAAATCCAACGCTTGTCGCAATTGCTTGAGCGTGCGACAGAGAACACGCAAAATGGGTTTGCTCTCTGTGGTTTCAGCGGATGTCGTCTTCACGGAGCGTATCAATGCCCCAACATTCACATTTTCTTGGACAGGATGCGAGTGTTTGGCCAAACGCACTTGCTCAATCGCATCGATCATCGCATGTCGCCATTGCCCCAGAACACTCAAGGGTACCATTACTTGTGTATCGATATCACCACTCAGTTCATACAGTTCATACACCGTCGAGCCGAGTCGAGAGAACTGTTTTGTGAGTGTTTCTAAATCTAACGCATGCCGCTGTGCCACTTGTGGAAGGTAATCATGTTCCACGGTGATGGGCTGCATATCGGGAGCTGACACGGTGAGTCGCAGCGGTTTGCCGAGTTGGATCTGAGCCTGGATATCCAATGGAACTCGCCGCAGCGGATCGGCTGACGTAAACGATTGACGCAGGCGTTTATTGAGTTGCGGATCGTCGGTTTGCCAGATCTTTTGCCCAGCAAAAATATCGGCATCTGCAATCAAGCCACGCGCAAAGCTGACTTCAACCACGCCATCCATCTTGCCATCGTCATGTGTGTCCGTATCTCGCTGGGCATTGGCAGATGTGGATCGATTGGTATTTGGCTTTGAGGGAGTTAATGGACGAATATCAAAAATGCGGCCCCCGACCTCTTCATTGGCCATGCGATCACCTTCCAGAACAATGCCATCCCCTTTCGCCAAGGGAACATGCAATCTCGCATGCAATCGGTCACCCCGTTTCGCAATCACCTCGCCAACTAAAACACCTTTCTTCGCACTGCTCTCACCTGGCACCAAGCGCTTGTGATTGCAACCTTCTAGCCAACCGGGCGTAAAGCCGCGCGAGAAAGACAGCTCCATCTCACGTTGGCTTTCGGCGGTGAATTCAACCGATAAGCCTTGCATCGCGCGGTCGATGGCTTGGCGATAATGGCTGGTGATGTTGGCCACGTATTCGGGTGTCTTCAGTCGGCCTTCGATTTTCAACGAGCAGACACCCGCTTCGATCAACTCGGGTATCAATGCATATGCGGCCAAATCTTGCGGACTGAGCAGATAGCGAACCGGTCCGAGGTCCACATCTTTCCCATCGCAGATCATGTCATAAGGCAAGCGGCAAGCTTGCGCGCATTGACCACGATTAGCACTCCGTCCCCCTAGCGATTCGCTTGTCAGGCATTGGCCGCTGTAAGCGACACACAGAGCTCCATGCACAAACACCTCAACCGGCATGCGGGTTGCAGATGTGATGTGCTTGATTTCTTTCATAGAGCATTCGCGAGCGAGCACGACACGACTGACGCCCAATTGTTCCGCCATGTCGATGGCAGCTGCGCAGGTAAGTGTCATCTGCGTGCTGGCATGCACTTCGATATCGGGGCATATTTGCCGCACGATGCGCGCGACGCCAAGGTCTTGCACAAGCACTGCATCTACACCCGCGTCGGCGATGATCCGCAAGTTCTTCTGTAGCTCAGGAAGTTCGTCGGTGAAGACCAGCGTATTGAGTGTGGTGTACCCTTTGACGCCGCGATGATGCAAGAACTGCATCAGCTCGGGTAATCGTTCCGGCGCAAAATTTGCCGCTCGAGCGCGAGCATTAAAGCCAGAGTCGAGACCAAAATAAATAGCATCGGCACCATTTTCGGTAGCCGCTACCGCACATTCCCAATTCCCCGCCGGGGCTAGCAGCTCGGGCGCTGCCACCGTTCGAGGTGTTCCCAGTTCAGACATGTTTACATTCCTGGAGAAGAAACTTTTTTGCCCCGAACACTGCCCCTCACTGCGGTAAGAATCCTACGATTTCCTACGTCGCACCAAGTTCATCCGGGGTACGCTTATGAAAGATCAGCCAAACGACAGTTTGTCTCTCTATTGTAACAAGCCCTACCGCAAGCGATACTTGTAAAAGGTTGTTCGGCTCCTTGTTTTTCCGGCCTAACAGCCACCTCCTACCACAGATCCCCCTAATTGGCTTTTTCCCTGGAGTTCTGCAATGAAGCCTTCGTTCTCTTCGTCGCGTCGCAATTGGCTCAAACAAAGTTCTTTGCTCGCTGCTGGTGCCGCCGTAGCTGCCACTAGTACAACTCCTGCTTTAGCCAGTTGGATTCCCAATGATGGTTCCTTGGCAGGTAAACGTTTGTTGTTCTTTACCAAGTCCAGCGGCTTTCAGCACAGCGTGATTGCCCGAGAAGGAAACTCCCCTTCGTATGCCGATCGCATCATGTTAGCCTTGGCTAAAGAACATGGTTTCGAAGTTGAGAACTCCAAAGATGGCTCGGTATTTGATGGTGATCTCGATAAGTATGATGCCATCTTCTTTATGACGACGGGTGACTTGACCCAAGTCGGTACGGATGGTCATCCGGCGATGAGCCCTAAAGGCAAGGAGCGATTACTCGAAGCGATTGCCAAAGGTAAAGGGTTTATGGGGTGTCACTGTGCCAGTGATACATTCCATTCCGCAGGTCCCGCCAATGAGAACCAAGATAAACCTGATCCCTATATCGCGATGCTGGGTGGTGAGTTCATTCGCCATGGTCGTCAACAGGAAGCTCGCATGCTCATATCGAGCCCCAAGTTTCCTGGCATCGAAAAAGTTGGGGAAGAATTCAAACTCAATGAAGAGTGGTATTCATTAAAGAATTTTGCACCTGACATGCATGTGATTTTGGTCACAGAAACGGAAGGGATGGTCGACGCCGATTATGACCGCCCTAAGTATCCAGGCACATGGGCCCGCAAGCATGGTGAAGGTCGCGTCTTTTACACTTCGATGGGGCATCGTGAAGATGTTTGGTCCAATGACATTTTCAAGAACTTGATCCTAGGTGCATTCCGCTGGGCAACCAAAGTGGCCGACGCCGATCTAACACCTAATCTCAAAGAAGTCACCCCCGGCGCAACCACCATGCCAAAGCTCTAGACAGTAGTGGCACGACAGTAGTAGCACGACAGTCCGTAGTAGCACGACAGTCCCCTGTCGTGCTTCCTTCGGGCACCTTCTCCCTCTTGGCCGAAAGTCTCTCTAAGAAACGTCTTGGTCCCAGTCCCCAGCTCGGCAGACGAATGCCAAGCTACATGCGCCCACGCCAAGCGACGCGTCGACCTAACATGCCTTCGATCCAAGCTCGCCATTGCAACGACAGGAACCAGGCTACCGAGAGCGGATGCAAAATTACGCCCAACCACGCTTGGCGAAAGCGTCCTGCCGCCATCACCCGAGGCACAAAACTCAATAGCGTGGCCAGGCTCAATACGATCGTCAGCCACAACGGCCATTGCCCCATCAATGATAACACCAGCAACACCAACGGAGCCACAAACGCTCCACCCAACAAAATCGTAAAAGGTATCAACAGCACTTTATTTGCGATACCTTCCGTTGCATTCTTAAGCAAGCCACGCACCACTTGTCCATAGCCACGATACATGCGACAAGCAGCAATGTCGGTTGCGTCAAACAAGTCGGTACTCAGCCCCGAGCTGCGAAAAAGTTTAGGAAGTTTGATGCCATCATGGCGCGACCCAAAGATCTGGGCGTGGCCGCCACATTGAAAATAATCCGCGCGGTTTGCAAAAAACAATTGACCGCAGCCTGCCGAAAAACTAGCGTCATTGCTCGCCCGCATCCGCTCGATCGGCAAATAGCCTAACAGCACAATATGCATCATCGGTATCAGTAATTGCTCACTCACCGTGCCCGTAACCTGTCTCGGAAAACCGCTTAACAAGCTCACCGGACGAACCAACATTTGGGCCATGATTCGCGAAATTGCATCAGGTGCGACATGCACATCAGCATCCAGAAACAACAGCCACCGATGGCTGGCTAATTGTGCTAGCTGCCAACATGCATGTTGTTTACCGTTCCAGCCTTCTGGTAATGGCTTGGATTGCAAAAGACGTACGCGATGGTCTCGCTGTGCAAAAGCGGCCACAATCTCAGCGGTTCCATCTTCGGAATGATCATCCAAAACCAATACTTCAAATTGTGGATGGTCGCTTTTGAGAAGATGCTCTAACGTAATCGCTATACCAGCGGCTTCGTTGCGAGCGGGTATCAAAACACTGACCGCTTCTCGGTGTGCATTCGCAAGCAACTCACTGGTGGTTGTGGCCGGGCGATAAAGTTGCAAGTTCTTCGTGAACATCAAGGTAGGAAGCAAGGCCAACAAGAGCACTGCAATGGACGCAATCGATATCAAGATCATGTATTCAACTTGCTCCCATGCTGCAGCTCAACTTTCTTTCCGCTCCAACGGCCCCGCAAACTGCGGAACCAATCGTAAAAGGAAAACGTCCCCGTCTTACCACTAAGCTGTATCTCGAAATCTTCACTTCTGCGTGCGATAGCCGATTCTTCCAGTGCGTTTTGAGTCTCCCGCAATCTCGCCGTTAACAGGGACGAGCACTCTTCTTTGCTGAGCCCCTTCAGTTCGGCCCCTTGGATCGGATTTCCAAAACGCATCAATGCTTCCGGTAATCTTTCTTCCCAGAAAACATATTCGATGGCCAATGGCAACAAGACCACTTGTTCGTTTTGCAATGCCAAATGGGCAAGGCCTGGCATCAAGGTTGCCTCATGATCACGCGGATCCGCAAAGCGACCTTCCGGAGTAATCCAAATCGATGTGTTGGGCTCCGCCAAAATTCGACGGCTCACTTTCAAGAAATTTGCAGCTCCGTGCAACGAGTGCGTGTCGATGCCATAGAACCCCAATTTGGAAAATATGCCATACTTTTTCAATGCGTCCGCGTCGATCGGTGCATAAAAACTTCGACCGGTGAAACAACTTTGGCAGAGATGAATGGCAATGATCGGGTCCCACCAGCCCGGATGATTAGCATAACAAATCAGCGGTGCAGCTGAATCGAAGGGTGCGTTGTGGACTGCACGTCGATCTACAGCCACCGCATGAAAATGCTTACGCAAATAATAACGGCAGAACTTGTAGAAACCATTGAACAACCATGGCGTGATCGTCGGCAACGAAACCGCATCGCGAGAAGATTCGGTTGGTTTACGACGCGCTGCCATGGAAGCTCTCTGTGATTGCATCGGAAGACGTAATGACTCGTTTATTTTGCAGTCGAGGTTTCCAGCTTACCATTGGTAACATCTTGGTCCAATGTATCCGCAGCAATCCAGCCGCTCATCATCACCATCGGCATACCAGGTCCTGGATGTGCCGCTCCGCCCGCCAAATACAAGCCTTTCACGTCTTTGCTTCGATTGCCAGGCTTGAAAGCTCCCAAGAATCGGCCATGACTGGCGAGTCCATAAATCGCACCATTGAGGACGCGATAGCGTTTGTGAATACCTTCCGGAGTTAATGACGACTCGGTCACGATACGGCTCCGAATGTCCTTCATGCCACCTGTCGATTCCAGTTTGTTCAGAATCACTTCCCGATATTCGGGAAGCATCTTGGACCAATCATGATGGGGGCGCATGTAGGGTGTATGCACCAAAATGTATAACGCTTCGCCACCTTCAGGAGCAACGGCTGGTTCGGTGAGCGATGGAGCGCACACATAGCAGGTTGGATCAGGAGCGGGTTCGCCCTTGTTATAGATCCACTCGAACTCTTCATGCGGGTCGCGCGAAAAGACAAAGTTATGATGCAGCATATGGTCATAACGTTTGTTCAAACCCAAATACAACACCACGCCCGAACAAGCGGGTTCATACTTTCGTCGCTTTTCAAACCGTGCATCAGCAGCTGTCCCCTTCATCAACTCCCGATGTGTTCGCACCGCATCGCAGTTCGAAACAACCGCATCGAACATGAAGGTCTCGCCACTAGTGAGTTTCACACCTTGAGCTCGTTTATCCGCTGTGAGAATGGTTTCAATGTCCGAATCGGTCTTGTACGTCACTCCCAACTCGCAGCCAAGTTTGTACAAAGCTTCTGGGACAGCCCGAGTGCCTCCCATCGGATACCATACACCTTCTTCGGTTTGCATGTGCGCGATACCACATAGCACTGCTGGTGAGGCTTCCGGTGACGAGCCCACGTATTGTGTAAAGTGGTCGATCATTTGGGCTGCTTTTTCATCAGGCACTTGCTGCCGAACCAAGCTAGCCACTGTGCGACCCATTCGAAGACTTAATACGTCCGACAGAACCTGCAGATTAAATGCACCCGATGTCTCAAACGTATCGGTAATGCCTTCGACACTCCGCCAAAAGAAAAACTTATTGCTCACATCATGCAACCGGCGCGAGATCTTGATGAAACGCTCATAGCCATCGGCGGTGTTAGGATTCGTCGAGAAACTGCGCAATTGAGCTTTCATTTTCTCAACGTCAGCTACTAAATCGAGTACCGATCCATCTTGAAAGAAACAGCGCCATTGTGGATCAAGCAACACAAGGTCCAGATAATCGTCGACCTTTTTGCCCGCTTCTTCAAAGATACGTTTCAGCACGGAGGGGAGAGTCAATATGGTAGGTCCCATATCAAACCGGAAACCATCTTGATGATGTACGGCCGCTTTCCCACCCACCCAACTATTCTTGTCGAATAAAGTCACACGATGGCCGCGTGCCGCCAAAGTGCAAGCAGCGGCTAGACCAGCTAAACCGCCGCCGACCACACCAACTGTTAAGCTCCGTTTATTCGCGTGAATCATGATTTACTTCCGTTTCTGGATCGATGGGTTCTGTTTTCCATATCTTAGCAGCCTTTCAACTCCTTAGTTACCGGGAGTCCGTTGCCTGTAGCCAAATATCGCCAGGGTTGCTGTTGAGGGTTGTGGGTTGCTGGTCCGTTATCACTGTTCGCTGCGGCGTAGCTGGATCGCTTGCCATAATTGCTTGATTCCTTCCCAGCGCGTTCGCCAATTGCCACCATGCTGGAATTTGAATAATCCCCGTAATATCTCGGAATCGGTCGGGTGCGGCGGATCTAGATGGGGTACCCATTTACCGCGTCGAATCGCAATCGCCTTAACTCGAGTCATTTCCAGCAAGCCTTCAGCGCCTCGGGTTACGCCGTAACCGCTTTCGCCTCGCCCAGAAAAAGGAACGCGAGGATCGGCCGTTGCGGCAATCACATCGTTAATCACAATACAGCCCGCATCGATTTGAGGTGAGCGACGTTCGGCTTCATCAGAATCCCCGAAAATCGAAGCGCATAACGCATAAGGGCATTGTCGGTCGGCCGCCACGGCCTCAATCCAATCTTGCACGGTGATCAAAGAGATAACTGGCGCAAATAAATCGCTTTGAACCAAACGCATGTTCGGTCTGACATTCTTCAAAACCAGTGGATGCATTACCGGTTCGTTTCCAAGTTCCTCAAGGCTGCCACAAACCACCTCTGCTCCTTGCTCGCAAGCTTCCACCGCAAGTTGTTTTAGCAAACGATAGGCAGGTGGAAAAACTTGTAATGGCTTAGAGAGCTGCATACGTTCTTTGAGACGTGTTTCCAATGGCTTTTGTTCTTCAGGCCGGATGAAGACGCGTCTTGGGGCAATACAAGTTGCACTCCCATTTAGATTCAAACCGAATAGTATCGAATCGCATACTCGGTTTAAATCGGCCGTAGATAACACAAACATGGCGTCGCAGCCACTCAACTCTAACGTTGCTGGAGTTAATGTATCCGTGAGTTGTCCTAAGATAGCACGTCCAGTTGATGATGAACCAGTAACTACAACTCGATCCACGCCCAGCTTCATCGCTTCACGTGCTTGCTCGACTTCGGTGGAAAGTAAGCGCAATAAGCTCTTCGAAACCCCTGAGTCCCAAAAGGCTTGGCATAGCAATTCACTGATCTTTTCGGTACCCGGCGCAGGCTTCAATAGGACCGCATTGCCCGCAGCTAAAGCTTGCGCAATTTGGGCACCAGCCAAAAAGACGGGATAGTTCCATGTTCCAACGATCAGCACAACACCGAGCGACTCGCGGGCAATTCGGACTTTGAGATTGCCCACCCAAAAAGGACGATCGCGGTCCGAAAGCGTACGTGTCGATAACAAACGCGGGGCTTGCCGCTGTAAAAAGCGTATCGCATCGGCCAAAGGCATCAACTCGGCGGCAATCGTGTGCTCGACCGGCCGCGGTTCGGGCAAGGTGATCGCTGCCGCAAGTTGATCGACATGCTCGA
>JBILTA010000708.1:0-3034 GCA_044371785.1 Pirellulaceae bacterium
ACTTCCACTCTAGTTATGCAAATGAATCGGTGACATCGTCGTATTGTACGCTGAGGCACGAGTGTATTTCGAGAAATCGAGCACACGATTATGACGAATTTCTTAAGCCCACATATAGGTACGATGTGTAGCATCGCGGCTTTGGTACAAGTCGCAAGTTTTATTGGAATGGCCCCAACTCGCGAAACAGTCCCATAAAATAATCGTTCTAAGCGTTGGGCTTTTGGCCGATCAATGAACCGCGAAAAAGACGAGAGTCGCGAAAAAGGAAGCTGCTTGTACGATACCCGATATGGCAGCAGCTAGAGCGGCATGGCTTGCAACAATTCACGATCGTCAAGAAAAGATCGAAGCTGACGCCAGCGAATTTCTACGTTGTGAAGATGGCGAAGGAAACAGGATCGATTTTCACACGATACGCCACACGAGCACAAAACTGTATTCGTCGATCACCGATCCCAAAGTAACGCAAGAGATCGCACGACACAGAGACTTTGGGACCACTTACGGTTACTGCGTGCACGCAGGCAGCGAAGCGAAGCAGGAAGCAGTAAAGACACTCGCAGAGCTACTAATTGGACAAGACATAAAGCGAGCGACGAGAACGCTCGACACAGCCCCACAGCAGAAACAACGGCAGTCACCCCGCTTTCCGTTGCGATTAGCCGCAACAGAGTGCGACGATTCGCGAGTTGAAGAAATCAGCGAACTCGCCATCGAATCCCGAGAAAAATTGGGGAAACGCAATGATATCCAAGGGGACAATGAAAGTAGGACCGGCAGGATTCGAACCTGCAACCAAGGGATTATGAGTCCCCTGCTCTAACCGTTGAGCTACGGTCCCGTGTTGATTATTGAAGGGGCGAGATTCGGAAGGGCTCTCGCTCCAAAGAACCTGAGGGCTGGCGCCCCAGAGGGCTGAAAAACTAACACTAAAATCGGGCTCTCAGGCTAGAGACTTAAGAGTAACCGGGAGGGTTCAGTTGTGGAAGGGTTGATCCCGGTTCTACCCCCAAAAAACATCCCCACTCATAACACCCACCGCATTGCCCGATTCTTCGCCGACTTAAGAAAAGCCATTTACGGGTATTGGAACCTGCGTACCGTCCTGCCCCCATAAAACCCAACAAAAAACCAAAATCCCCGTAAACGACTCGCCCAGCGCAAAATGCTAGCGATAGCCCCCCTAAGCCAAAGTCGACGCTATCAACAAACTGCACCCAGCCATCATTTCTTACTAAATGAAAAAACAAAATTTGACAGTTGCAAGAACCGTGTTAGACTGCCCGCACTTGTGACTTTTCATTCGCCTCGGAAGAAACCTGACCTGAGGCATACCCGCAGGGATTTGCGGCGTGAGTTGCGTCAATTATTGACTCACTTTCTTTTTTCATTCGTGGAGAAGCCTACGTCTATGCGCACAGAAAAGAATCGCCGCCATCGTCACTCCGCTCAATCCAATCAACGCTTGCGTCGCAACCTACGTGTGGAACACCTTGAACTACGAGAACTCCTCGCAGCCGACTTTGCCGCACGTGAACTGCTCATTCAATATGCCCCCGGTCATGAACCGGTAGCCGCGACCCAATCTTCGTACTCAGTACTCGAAACCATTCACACCCAGGCCATGAAAGGGATGGACTTCGGTGTCATGCAAGTCGTCGAACTTCCCGAAAACACCGACGTGATTGCAGCCGCTCGACACTTCAGCAACCAGCCAGGTGTTCTGTACGCGGAACCCAACTGGAAACTCAACAACAACGCGATCAGTAACGATACCAACTATACCAACGGCTCGTTGTGGGGAATGGAAAGCGATGACTCTCCGCTCAACATTGGGCCTGCTGGCACAACCTCTGCGTTTGGTTCACAAGCTGAAGAAGCATGGAATGCAGGCTACACCGGCAGCAGCAATATCGTTGTCGGTATCATCGATGAAGGCATCGACATCAACCATCCCGACCTCGCTTCCAATATTTGGGTTAACCCCTACGAAGTTGCAGGCAATGGCGTTGACGATGATAATAATGGCTACATCGATGACATCAACGGTTGGGATTTCTTTTACGACGACAACACCGTTTACAATGCAGGTGAAGATTCCCACGGAACTCACGTCGCTGGAACTATCGGTGGAGTCGGCGGTAATGGCGTGGGTGTCGCCGGCGTGAACTGGGATGTTTCCATGATTTCCGCCAAATTCCTCGGACCAGGTGGCGGCTATACCTCCGATGCTGTGCGCGCGGTCGATTACCTGACCGATCTCAAGACTCGTCATGGCATCAATATCGTCGCCAGCAATAATTCCTGGGGTGGTGGCGGTTATTCACAAGCTCTACACGATGCGATCTTACGACATGCTAAAGCCGACATCCTATTCGTAGCTGCTGCAGGTAATAGCACATCGAATAATGACGCGACAATCAGCTATCCATCCAACTACAGCACGCTTTCTGGAACAGTCAACGAATCAGCTGCCAGCTACGAAGGAGTAATTGCGGTTGCTTCGATCACCAGTGCGGGTGCCATTTCAAGTTTCTCCAGTTATGGGGCAACAACCGTTGACATCGGTGCTCCAGGTTCCAGCATTATCTCCACTGTCCCCAACAATAGCTATGCGACCTACAGCGGCACATCAATGGCGACTCCGCATGTCACAGGCGCCATTGCTCTGTACGCTTCGAAGTATCCCGATGCTTCTGCAGAACAGATTCGTAATGCGATCTTGGCCACCGCTACACCAACCACTGCTTTGGTGGGCAAAACGCTAACCGGTGGTCGACTCAATGTTTCAGCCGCTCTGGACTACAACTCCACTCCTACACCATCGCTGAGCGTGAGCGATGCATCGGTAACGGAAGGTAACAGCGGTACCCAAACGGCTACCTACACCGTGACACTCTCTGCCGCATCGGCATCAAGCGTTACAGTCAACTATGCGACAGCCAATGGTACAGCTACCGCGGGGAGTGACTATGTCGCTGGTAGTGGCACATTGACGTTTGCTCCTGGGGAAACATCCAAGACGATTGCC
>JBILTA010000709.1:0-3025 GCA_044371785.1 Pirellulaceae bacterium
AGGGCAATGGAAATCCCCAGAAATGCAGCGGCAGATGTAAGCGCATCCGAGCGATGATGCCAAGAGTCGGCAACAAGAGCGCTACTTTCTACACTCTCACCCACTTTGCCAATCCAGCGAGCCAAACCCTCCTTAACAACAATGACTAATAGCAATACAACTAAAGTGGACCAATGCGGCAAATGATGAGGCGTCAGAATCTCTCGAACGCTGTGATAAGCAATGAGACCAGCGGCAATCAAGAGCGACAATGATGCCACAATACCAGCCAACGCTTCCGCTTTTCCATAACCATAAGGGTGGCGTTCGGTCGCGGGCGAAGCGGCCACCCGAAGACCGCCCCAAACAACCAACGATGTGACGATATCAGCCGTCGATTCGATTCCATCTGCTATCAGAGCATAAGAGTTCCCGAAAACTCCCGCCATGATCTTCACCATAGCCAGAGATGCATTGACAGCAACGCCGATTAACGGGATAGACTCAAGGCGATTTTCCATGGCGTCGTCCCTAATTTGAGATGTCAAATGGATTCAAATAGCCGAAAGCACTTCAGAACTTTTGTCTACTCTCCGCTCCAATGCGATTCAATGAACTTGACAACGGGAGTCGGATCATCCAGTCCGTGAGGGTGATGGCCCACTTCGGGCTTGTGGAAAACCTGCATTAAGCCCCCGAGATCCTTATACCGTTCTTCGACGAGCTTCACATTCTCTGCGTAAGGCACCACATCATCTTTATCGCCCACCACATACACCAACGAAACTTTGTTTTTGGCTAGAATATCCAAAGTGTCGATCGGATTCCCCATAAACCGTCGAGCTGCGTCGTCATCTGCAAAGCCATAGAGCTTCTTGCATAACGCCCAATCCCCAGCACTTCCTTTACCTTCTCCCAATCCACCAGGCCAACTTTTGAAATCCAGAACAGGTGCGTCACCATAAATTACCGCGACGCGGTCTCCAAACTCCGTCGCGTAACGATGGGCATACAACCCACCGCGACTGATACCGATCAAAACGCTCTTCTTCGCAAAACCTCGCTTCAGCAGCATTTCATGGAAACGTCCCAAGGTCTGCACAGCCTCAGGTGCTCCAAAGGAATTGCCTACATCCAAGAAAACATGATAAAAGCCATGTTCCAAAAGCATAGGGGCTGCGCAGCGCTGAGTAAAAGCGTCCGGAAACATCATGCACCACGAGAATGCACCATCCCCACGCGGCTTTTTCGGAACCACGACCCAAGCATCGCGTTCCTCGAAAAGAAAACGATGTCTCTCGAAACCCTGCCAAGTGTCAAGCTTCTCACCTTCAAAACCAAGTTCCACCTCTAACTTGGAAGCTAGCCCCGCTCCATAAGCCGCAACAGATAGAGGGCAGCACAGAATTGAAAACAGCAACACGCTCAAAAACACTCGCGTCATCTTACTACTCCGCACTGGCCCAGTTGCAACTTATATTGCAACCAATCTCTACTGCACCGATCAACGAAAAAAGCATGTACCAGAACTGGTACATGCTCTTCATTTTATCGCAATCTTTGGCACTTCGGTACCACGCCAGTGAGCTAGCTCAACAAATGCCTAAGACCAAGTACTCAATACGGGAAGCAACTATTTCGCCGGCTTGGACAACGAATCACGAATCTCACGCAACAAAACAATATCTTCTGGCGTCGGCGGCGGCTCGGCTGGTTTGTCGCTTTTCTTCTTTAGCGTATTCATCGCCTTGACGACCATGAAAAGTGCAAATGCGATGATGACAAATTCGAAAATAGTCTGCAAAAATGGACCATATTTCAAAATATCGGGGTCCAACGGTTCAGACATCAATGGTGTCACACCATCTTCCTTCATAACCGGTTTGCCATCTTTCATGACAGGCAATGAGATATTGCCACCGAAAATCTGGGAGTACTTCAAAGAGAGCGCATTGAAATTAACGCCGCTCTTAGCCGTGAGCAAATTTAGCGGCGTCATGAAAACGTTTTCGACCAAAGAAGTGACGATTTTCCCAAACGCTCCACCGATCACCACACCGACTGCGAGGTCGATCACATTTCCTCGCATCGCAAACTCTTTGAATTCCTTGGCTAAGCCCATGCCTTACTCCATCGATTAATGATATTCCATCTATGAATGCAGCGAGTAAGATAACCTAAACCTCGCAAGTTAGCCAAGATCAATTCAAGCAAGCCCTCAGCAATTCTTTACTGCAGCCATATAACCACGGTCGGCCAAGGTATCCTGATATGGCAGAACCTCACACCCCAACTTGCGCAAAATATCGCCGTATTCATAGGGAGCGTAGCACTTTCCTTGAGTAATGTGCATCAACATCGAGGAGTACTCCGCCACCGGCAAAGGACCATCCTTTTGATCGCGCAAAAAGGCTTCATGAATCAAAATCACTCCACCCGATTTCAAGCAGTGCACCCCTTTGCAAATCAACTTGTTGACTTCATCCATTCCCCAGTCGTGCAAAACGTTCGACAGCAGAACGATATCGCATTCCGGCCATTCTATAGCGAACATATCGCCTGCCATGACCTGCAAACGATTATCCATTCCGAAGCACTTGATGTTTGCCCTAGCGATTTCATCTACGGGAGCTTTCTCCAGTACAACTCCCCTCATCTCCGTATGCCGAGCGAGAAGCGTCAACGCATAGATGCCAGATCCACCGCCAACGTCTAGCAGTCTTTTCTTATTCGCCAAAAGAGACATTGTCTTCTCAGCCAAATGCTGCCCCAGCACTTTGCCGCGGCAATTCATTATCTCTGTAAAAGTTTTAGCAAACTCTGCTTGCCGCATCGATTCGTGCCAATCATCACCTTCACGTTTTGCACCCCAATTGGCAGGCTTGTCGCTTTTCAATACGCGCAGATATCCGTCGTAAACCTCTGAATTGCGATAGGGTTCGTAATAAGGCCCGAGGTACCAGGGAGAACTTGGAATCAAATACTCTCGCGCCACTTGAGTCAAACGAATCGAACCACCCGCCTGCTGCTCAAGAAACCCACTGGC
>JBILTA010000148.1:0-9764 GCA_044371785.1 Pirellulaceae bacterium
CCTGTGAGTGGCCGTATGGTGTTCGATGAGCATCTTGTTAGCGACATCGATCCAGAAGATTTTCCGAAGAAGTGCATTTGGGTATCTGCGACGGGACCGTTACTGCAGGGGACTATTGAAGACAACTTAAGAGGTGGGTTCAGCCATCGCGATATGGTGGACCTAACCGATGCGGTGCGCACCGTTAATGCATACGATGCCGTTCAGCAATTCGAAAACGGCTTGTCCACGTTAGTCACCATGGACGATGATCGACTCAACCATGACTTGCGTTATCGTCTCGGCTTAGCACGAGCTTTGCTGAAGGCACCGGCCTTAATTGTAGCCGAAGAGCCCGACGTTCCCGTCTCGCTCCCTATCGAAACAGCAACCACAGACGCTGCAAAAAAGTTGGCTGAAACAGGTCCATTGGTTGTGGTGTTACCGAAAAGATTAACCACCCTTCGTACCGCCGACTTGGTCGTGTTGGTTCATGATCATACGGTAGTTGAGGTCGGCACTCACGCCGACCTTATTCAACGCAGCGAATTGTATCGTCATTTGACATACGTACGGTTCTCGCCGCTCAGAGAAGTTTTGTAGGGCGAAGTTAGGCCAGCTTGTAACCTTTTGCAATCGAATCATACTCCAGCCTGAAACAATGTCGCGAGTCGAACCACTCACTCGCGTATCAAAACAGGTCTAGAATATTGAACGATGTCGAACGGAAACATGCAACAAGAAGTGGTCTGCCGCCTGTATCCAATTAGAATGCCTGCTCTAGAATGCTCAACAGATCGGCTTCGGTCGGTGAGCGTGGATTTAGGTCCATCAAACGTTTAATCTGGAACGACTTGTTTGCCATCGAATGGAGCGTTGCACGTTCAACGCCCAGTTGGCGCAGGGTAGGGCGAATACCGATCTCTTTTTGCAATTGAATCACACCTGCGATCGCTTGTTCCGCCTTTTCTTCAGTGGACGCCTTAGGATTCGAATAACCAAGAGCGACCCCAATCTCGGCAAATTCAATTACCCGAGTGGGGAGATTGAAACGCATCACATGCGGCAGCAATAAGCCGTTTCCTTCACCATGACTACAATGCACCGCTGCACCGAGTGGATACTCAAGTGCATGCACCAACGCAACACCACAGTTTGAAAAGGACATACCTGCATAACTCGCGGCCAGTGCCATTTGATCACGAGCTTCTTGATTGGTAGGTTCGCGAACGACACGAACCAAGTTTTGCCCGATGAGCTTGATCGCTTCTAAGCCAAGTAATTGCCCCAAGGGATGTGCACCTTCATAGGCACGAGCTTGCGGATCAGCCAAGTGCATATCCGACCAGCGCCTTGCAGTGTAACCTTCGATGGCATGGACTAAGGCATCGATTCCGCTATGAGCGGTGACGTGCGGCGGGCAACTATCGGTAAGTGCTGGATCAACGATCGCTACAGCAGGACGCAGGTAAGGACTGAGTGTCGACACTTTGATATGGGCATCTGGATCGGTCAAAACGGCCGAATGAGAGACTTCGCTCCCGGTTCCTGCTGTGGTTGGAATGGCAATGAGTGGCAATACGGGCCCTGGAGCTTTATCAAAGCCAAAATAATCGGCGAGTTTACCACCATGCGCAAGAAGAAGTGCGGTCGCTTTGGCGACATCTATATTGCTCCCTCCACCTAGACCGATGATGGCATCAGGTTTGACTTGTTCGCCCATCGCGACAGCGTTGGCGAGAACATGCAATGATGGTTCTGCTTCGCCCCCATCAAAGACATGAACGATTTCTGACGCATTGGGTAGAGCTTGCAAAACGCGCCCCAGCAAGCCAGCCTGGATCAAGTTCTTGTCGGTGATCAGCAAGATGCGTTTTAGTTGGTATCGCTGACAAACTGCTTCGAGATGCTGGATACAACCTCGACCGAAGACAAACTCTTTAGCGATCGAGAATTTCCAATAGTTGGCGCGGGCTTGCATGTGGAGAAACTAATTTCGAGGTGTGTCTGAGCGAATCTAGATCGCATCCGTGCAACAAAGCTTCATCCTGCGTTTGCCGTTAGATTTTTTCTTTGATGATATTGGCAACCATTTCAGGTTTGTCTTCTTTTTCCAAGTGCTCGACTTGTTTTTCGGTAAGGCCGATCGAGATGAGATGGGGGCGAAGCTGTTCCCAAATCTTTTGTCGTTTTTTGCCTTCGGCCAGGTAGAGTTCCGTCACCAGTTCTTGCACGCGTTGGATGGCGATCCCTTCCCGATTGCGGTAGTAGTTTTTGATGACACCTTGCTGATAGCGTGAGAATTTTTCCATGGCTTTCGCTCTATAGTTTTGCTGTCAATTACGGCAACGGGACCAGGTCTTCAAGGAGTAAGTGCATCGCGAGGATTAAACCGCGTCCATAAGGTTACATTCGGCGAGCGGCAGGGTAAACCTTTTGTCGAAGGCTGGAGCAAATAGAGAACATTTTTGACACAAAAAAAGACCGTCTCACCGGTAAATGGATGAGACGGTCTCGAATTTGAACGAATTTGGGAATTCTTTAGGCTTCCATGGGGCCTTCAACACCACCGGTCATCTTTTCACCATCAATATGAACGGGTTTGTAGCCGCCAATCGATTTGAAGTACCCGATGAGTATCAGATAGCAGACAGCCATCACAGCCGGAACGATAGCGGTTACCTTCAAAGCCATACGACTGCCGAAGAGCGTGGCTTCATCGACCGGTTTCTTATCGACTTCAGCGGTGGTCTTGGCGGTATCCCACCATGTGTTCAGACCTTCGATATTCGCATCTTTTCCGTTTGTGCTCTTGAGGATGTCCATTTCGGCGTTCAACGTTTTTCCATTGTCACCCAAAGTGGAAACCTTGGCGCCGTTGAGGCCATTGGTCTTGAAAACTAGGAAAGAGTTTTCTTTATCGGCTTTGTACCGAGCGAATGCGTCGGGTGATAGTTCTTGCAGTTTCTCGGAGGCAAATTTGTCTTGTTTGAAGCCGATACCAGGTCCGCCAAGTAAACCGGCAGAGAGCATACCCACGCCACCGATGATACCAAGAGTAACAGCGCCACCCTTTGGATATCTTTCCGACACGATCGCCAACATCGTTGGCCAGAAGAATGTCTTACCAACGCCGTAGATGGTCAGAGCAAGAATGGCTGCCATCGTGGTTTGAACGCCACCAAGTGTAAACAAGCCGATCGTTGCCAAAACCGCGCTGGCGAACAGCAATCCCAGAGGCGAGATCTTGTGCACGATTGGACCTGCCACGAATCGCAGAATGAACATCAACGACGAGGTGTAAACAAACAACCATTGGCCCGTTGTTTGATCGAGAATCGAGCCAGTGATGCGACTGATCCAAGAGTCGGTTCCGAGTTCCACGTAACCGACCATGGCATGAATCGCCAATAGGAACAACAACAAAGGAGATCCGAATTGAATCAAGATTTCGCCGATACTAATACCACGAGCACTCGCTTCGGTAGCGGGCATTTTCTGTCCGAAAATCATCACGCCATAAAGAACAACGGGAACCAAGAATAGACTGATCTGAACCTGCCAAGATACTTGTCCCGCCATAAAGATGGCGGCCACACCACCCAAGATCAAACCGGCTGGCCAACCTGCGTGAAGAATATTTAGGTAGTGTGTTTTGTTGTTGGGGAAAAGTGTTGCCACAAGTGGATTTACCACTGCTTCGCAAACACCGTTACCTATCGCGAACATAAACATACCGGAGAACAAACACCAGAACGTGGCATCTTTGCCGAAAGCAGTGAACACCCATGGTGCAATCAACGTGACAACCGCTGATAGAAAATGGGTAACAAAAGCAAAGGTCATCAGCTTCCCGTAACCAATTTTCTCAGCGATGAAGCTAGAGAGAATGATGATGACACCAAAACCTACCAATCCACCACCGGTGATACCGCCGAGTTCGGTTTGGGTGAAGCCGAAAGCTTTCGACCATTCACCAAGAACGCTGGCACCGCGCACAGAGAACCCAACACCTGCAGCCAAAATCGCCATAAATCCGGCCCAGAGGAGCCGGTTGGCATTCGGCGCAATCGCATAATTTGTCGCTTTTGGATCGCTTGAATGACTCATAGAAATAGAAACTCACAACTTTTTGGGCGGGATTAACAGACGACGAACCTCAAGCTAGTGGCAATGGCTTGATGGAATATTGGTTGGTAGCCTAACGAGACAGAGTCAAATATTCAACGACTCCTGGGCAGAGAGGCAGTGAAAATGCCGACAAACTGGTCTTTAGGGAAAACTGCGAACCGGTTTTTACGTACTTTCACATTGCGAAAGATGAGCTTTCTGGGGAAAATTTGCCTCGCCCGAAGGGGTCTGGCCAATTATATTAGGGTTGGACCACCTCAGATTGATCCGCAGGCTGAACAGATCTTCATAGCCCGCTCAGGCTGGCCCACATCCCGTTTCGTTCGCAGTTTTCCCGTTGGTCAAATCAACTATGACTCGAAATACGCTCGGTTGGATCTGGACGTTAATCGCCTTCTGCTCCTCGGCCACCGCCTATGGTCAGTTAACGACTGCGGAAGCTGGACGTTTGGGCCTCGAACCACGCTGGTCAGCCGCTCTCAATACCAGTCTGAAAGAACCAGCCAAAACATCGATCATGATTTGGCAATCGGCTGCTGCCCCTCGCACCTCCATCGATATCAGTGCCGAAGGTAAACAAATCGTCATCGATACCACAACCTTAGGTGCCGACGGCAATCCGCTGGGACTAGAGGGTGCGAAAGCACAAGCCGAAACCCTTGCTAAACGCATGCGATATGCGGGCCTCAAGCCCGTGATCACCGAACGGACCAGCCCAAACATTTATTTGCTCGTAACGGCCTCGGATGGATCTATCGAGATGCTCGATGCCGAAACTGGCAAGTCTTTGTGGACGACTCATGTAGGAAAAACCCAACAACCCACCTACCCGGCAATGATGAATGATAGCCACGTCATCGTTACCAACGGTTCAACGATCTATGCTCTTGAAACCACAACGGGCAAATCGTTGTTTTCATTCCGCTGCGAAGATGCTCCAGGCTCTGCAGCGGGTGAGATCAATGGTCGCATCTTTGTTCCCACGCTGACAGGAAAATTTGTAGGTTATCTCACCGACGACCGCACTCGCGAACCGAGTCGATTTGTTTATGGCGGACGTTCGGCTGTTCGAGCTGGGATCAATCGAACGAACAACATTGTGGCCGTACCCGTTGAACCACGGTATGTGTTCTTCTTCTCGATCGAACCTACGACGAAAGCCAATTCGAAGCCACTTGCACCGATCGCAACGGCGCGACTGGAAGCTCAATCCCCGATCTTTGCGCCACCTGTTCCTTACGAAGACAGCTTTATTGTATGCTCCCGAAGTGGCGAGATATTCCGCATCAATCCAACGGCGGGCGGCGATATTAAGTGGGTATCCAGCACGGGTTCGGTACTTTACTCCTCTCCACTGGTTGCCCAAAACGGCGTGTTTGTCATTTCTGATTCAGGTGAATTATTGGCGTACGATGCCACCAGCGGTTCAGTGCTGCCGGGTTGGGACGACGCCATCGGCGGGATGAAGCAAGTTCTATCGGTCACCAAAGACCGTGTATTTGTTCGCAATAAATCAGGCCAATTGGCGGCCTTCGATTTCACCACCGGCAAGTTGATCGGCGAAGTTGGCACCGGACTGGTTCATGGTCTCGCCAATCCTGTTTCCGATCGGGTTTATGTGGTCAGCAATCACGGCACAATTCAATGCCTAGCACAAAAGGGGGCCACTTCACCTCTAATTCATCATGAATTACAAGCTCCTGCAGCGGAAAAAGAACCGAAAGAAAAGCCAAAGCCTGAAATTAATCGCGGATCTGAAAGCGATGCGGACAATCCATTTGGCGGCAGCGACGCTGGAATGGAAGCTCCCGCTGGTGGTGATCCATTCGGTGACGGCTGAGCTCTTATCCCCTCGTTTGCAGGCTCCTTACCCTCGTTCCCAGGGTTCAGCCCTCTTTGGCCGACACATCTATTTTTTGAGAGCGTATTCGGGGCCCCTAGTCTCCGCTACGCTCCAGCTACGGGCTGAACGAGCCCTATGTAGCCTGTTTTCATGAGATGAAGTCGATACATCAGAAGATGCGCAAGAAAAAAGAGGGCTTGAGCCTCAGAACGCACCTGGCCTAGTGGCACTGTCTTTCCCCAGTCCCCCTAGCCTCCGCTGCGATTCAGCAACGGGTTAAACGAGCCCCAGACCGCGAGCAGCCGTTTCGAAATATCGCCAGCCTGTTACAATCAGGGCGTCGAAATGAGTTTGTCTGTTCGCTCCTTGATATGAGGTCTGCCAGTGAGTGATTCGTTGCCAATTCGCCGAGCGTTAATCAGTGTGAGTGACAAGACGGGTTTGGCAGAGCTCGGCCAAGGCTTACAAAGAACGGGTATTCAGATCTTCAGCACCGGCGGAACCGCTGAGTTCTTGCGACTCAATGGTGTGGAAGTAACGGATGTATCTCAATACACGCGATTCCCAGAAATCATGTCGGGGCGAGTCAAGACGCTGCATCCCAAGATTTTCGGTGGCATATTGGCCCGCCGCAATGAGCTTGAAGACTTACAAGCAATGCAGTCTCTCGATATCTCAAGCATCGACTTAGTGGTCGTTAACCTCTATCCGTTTGAAGCCACAGTTGCCAAACGGGGTGTGACTCGCCAAGAAGCGATTGAGCAAATTGATATCGGCGGTCCAAGTCTCATCCGCGCTGCAGCGAAGAATCATGAGTTTGTGACGGTGGTAACGCATGCCAACCAATATGGCTTGGTCCTGCAGGAGATTGAAGACAAAGGACTGACTACCCTTTCCACTCGCAGACGTTTAGCGGCCGAAGCTTTCGCTATGACGTCTAGTTATGATGCGGCGATCACGGAGTACATGCGTGGCGACATCCTCTCGGGCGAATTCCCCCCTTCCCTCACCGTATCGATGGAACGCAAACAAACGTTGCGCTACGGAGAAAACCCTCATCAAAAAGCGGCCGTTTACCAACTCGCCAAAACACGCGGCACCGGCCTCGTCAACGCTCGACAAGTAAGCGGCAAAGAACTCTCTTACAATAATCTGCTGGACCTTGACGCCGCCCTATCGATCGTACGAGCATTCTCTCAACCTGCCTGTGCGGTCATCAAACACAACAATCCATGTGGTGCTGCAGCATCCCATCGTCAATCTTTAGCTGCACGTAAGGCACTTGATGGTGATCCGGTGAGTGCGTTTGGGTCTGTATTGGGTTTCAATACAACCGTTGATGAAGAGACGGCAGAAGTATTGGCCGAACCAGGCCGATTTATCGAAGCAATCGTTGCTCCCGATTTTGAAGCCAGCGCGGTGGGCATCCTTACCTCTAAACCGAAATGGCGCGACAGCATCCGTCTGATGCAAGTGGGGCATATCGCTCCACTGGAACGTGAATTAACCTATCGTTTCATCAGCGGTGGCGTGTTGGTTCAAGAAGCCGATGTGCTTCCACCATCCCCATTGCAATGGAACACGGTAACCAATGTCAATGTTGCCGATGAACTTTGGGACGACATTGCCTTTGGTTGGGAAATGGTTCGTCACGTAAAGTCCAATGCGATTGTTTTGGCTCGGGATACGGCCCTGATTGGGGTTGGGGCAGGGCAAATGAGCCGGGTGGACAGTGTTGAAATCGCCATCGAGAAAGCCGGTGATCGTGTCGGTGGAAGCATCTTGGCTTCAGATGCATTTTTTCCTTTCCCCGATTCCATTGAACGTGCTGCTTCGGCTGGGGTTGTTGCGATCATTCAGCCTGGTGGTTCGAAACGCGATGATGAAGTGATCGCTGCGTGTAACCAATATCGTATCCCGATGATCTTTACGGGACGCCGGCACTTCAAACATTGATCATCGATATGCCAGATACCATCCTCGATAAAATTGTTGCCACCAAACGAAGCGAGATCGCTGCTCTCTACAAACAGTGCTCGCTTGCTGAGATGGAAGCGCGTTGTCAAGTTGCCCCTAAGCCGCTCGACTTTGTGGCCGCACTCCGCTCACCTGGTTATATCCGGTTGATCGCAGAGGTCAAAAAGGCGAGTCCTTCAAAGGGGCTAATCCGAGCCGATTTTGATCCCGTTGCGATTGCCAAGCAATATGCGTCGGCTGGGGCAAGTTGCTTGAGTGTTTTAACCGATCAACATTATTTCCAAGGCGATCTGCAGTACCTCGCAGCCATACGCCAAGCAGTCCAAATCCCTTTGCTTCGCAAAGAGTTTATCCTTGACCCCATACAAATAGCCGAGGCTCGATCGGTTGGCGCTGATGCGGTGCTTTTGATTGCGGAATGCCTGACACCCGAAGAATTAAAGTCACTCTATGACTATACGCGTTCACTGGGTATGCACGCCCTCATCGAACTTTACGATGAAGCGAATCTTGCCGCAGTTCTCGATACCGGGGCAATCTTGGTCGGTGTGAATAATCGCGACTTGAGAACTTTCGAAGTGGATTTGATGCATGTAGTCCGAATCAAGGAAAAAATTCCCAACAATCGACTCGTTGTTGCTGAGAGCGGTATCTATCACGCCCATGAAGCGAAAATGCTTTATGAACATGGTATCGCAGCGATGCTGGTTGGCGAATCGTTGATGCGCCAACCCGACGTCGTTGTTGCGACGAAACAGCTTTTGTCGCTAGCTTGACTCAATAGTCCAAGCCGACCTGCGACCGTTCAGAATTAGTACATGGCCATTGCCAATTTGCGTCGATAATTTCCGATCAACTCATCTCCCTCAGGCAAGATCCTAAAGATATCGATCATCAGTTCCTGGGCCGCTTTCCTTAGCTGCTGACGATCATTCTGCACGATGTGCAAAGCGTGCTGTAAGGCGGGCTCATATTCGGCTACAGAAACGAGCCCCTTAGCCAACTCCAAACGAACAGCAAAATCATTGGGAGTTTGGGCGATCTTCTGCTTGAGTCCCTCGAGATCAACTGAACTCGCTTGCTTGAGTTTCAATTGGGATTTGATTTTTTCAGCCTCTGGCTCCAAGAAGCCACGCCGTTCAAGTTCGGCAAGCAATTGGGATGCGGAAGCGATGTCACCCGATTTGAATGCCACTCGCATAATGGCGATCTTCAACTCATCGGCCGGATTACCGGTTGCAGCGATCTCTTTGTAAATGGCTAAGGCGGATACCGGATCGCTATCCTCCAATTCATACGCTTTGAGAAACTGCTGTTGAATCAGTAGTGAATCGAGCCACTGGTTCAATTGAGCTTGAGTAAGTAGGCCTTCGACGCGATCGATGACCGACTTTTTGGAGACAGCAAAGAGCACGGGGATTGATTGAACAGAAAATGCTGCTGCCTGATCGGGAAGCTGTTCGGTATTGGCTTTCACTAAAGCGAATTGTTCTTGGCGAGCCTCGACGACATCTTTGAGCACAGGTGCGAGCATGCGACAGGGCTGGCACCAATCTGCATAGAAATCCAAGATGATAATTTTCTGCTCGCTTGCCTCAAACACATCGCGATCGAAAGTTTCAACCGTTGATTCGATTCCAAAAGTCTTTGCCGCCATGTATGACTCGCCCTCGTTTCGCAATGGAACTATCGCCTGTGCAATTGCCTGTTGGCTTGTGGTAACAGATTCGTTTCTTCGTTGCGAATATTTGTTGCCGACAAACCTTGATTGGGGATGCACTTAGGATCATCACCGTATATTGTAAGGCCTAATGCCTATTCACGACATATCGTA
>JBILTA010000149.1:0-9757 GCA_044371785.1 Pirellulaceae bacterium
TTTGGGCGTTTAGGTACAAGGCGATGGAGTGCGCCAGTTTGCGCATCAGCACATCCCACGCGCCGGGATCGGCATACATTAATCGTTTGGTGTTCGCATAATGTCGGCTTGATCCACCTTCGATCATGTAACTTGCTAAGGTGAAGGGTGAACCTGCGAAGCCGATTACCGGAATACGTGGTGGAAGAGCGGCTCGAGTTTTAGTAACAGTGTCCGCAACGTATTGTAACGGTGCCATCGAAGTCAGTTCGCTAATTCGATCGACGTCATTTGCTTGACGAATTGGATTATGAATCACTGGCCCATCGCCGGCGGCGAATTCTAAATGCAAACCCATCGGTTCTAATATCGGCAACAAGTCGGAGAAGATAATCGCCGCATCGACCCCGATTTTTTCAACTGCCGTGACCATCACCTCCGCACAAAGATCAGCGTTCTTGCAAAGTTCCAAGAAGGAGATCTTCGAACGCACTGCTCGATACTCAGCCATGTACCGGCCCGCTTGTCGCATCAGCCAGACAGGGGTGTGTGAGGCTGCCTCAAGGCGGCAGGCTTGCATAAATGGATTATCGAGATAAGTACGGTCGATCGATTTCGAATCAGCGGACAAGTCAGAAGCTCCTAATGGTTTGGCGAACGATTGCGAAGAACGTCGCTTCCCCAACAGTAAATGGGGGGCACGAGTCGCAGTATCCAGAACCAAATGTCCCATCTTAGAATGTTCAGGTTCAAGATCTACAGGGAAATCAAGTTGTTGTAACATTTCGGAGGTTGTGGGGCCAATCGAGGCAACAACACATTGAGATAGTTGATATCTCAGTTGCTCTTCAATATTCAATTCGGTGGCCATTCGCAACACGTTGACCACTTGATGAGCGCTGGTAAACATTAATACGTCACGTTCGCCGGCTGCCACTGCTCGGACGTTGGCAATCAACGGCTCGGTATCTTCGGGAAGTTCCCATTGATAAACGCGAACAGTGGCGACTTGGGCTCCACGTGCTTCGAGTCCAGCGACAAGAGATCGATTGGTGACACCATACTCTTGTAAGCCGACAATTTGATTGGCGACGGGAACCTGTTGATCAATCAGTTGCAGGACTTCGCGCCAGGTGTTGGGTTCAGCGGCGCGATAGGTTGGGGTGACGCCCACTTCGCGCATCGCAGCTACCGGTTTGGGGCCACGTACAATGGTGATAATGTCTGAGAGTGCGTTGAGAAAGCGTTGTTTATCGAGATGTTTCTCAATGGCAGCTAAGAGATGTTTAAAGCCGACGCCGGTGAGAAAGATGGCGATATTAATTTGGCCGGTGATGACTTGATAAGCAAAATCGATTGCTTCGCGGTTCTCTGCGACAGGGACCTCACGCAGTGAAGGGCTGACGAACGGAGTGCCGCCAAATTTTTCGATCATACGTTGCATCTCGTCACGGCGACGACTCTCGAAGGCAGCAACGCGCAAACCGTTAAAATTGGGCTGATTTTCCGTCATGAAGGAGTCCTTGGTACATTTTTGGCGACCAGAAGGGGGTCTTTCGGACCTACCTGGAGTATCATTCTAAGATAGATTGCCCGTTTCGGGCGGAATGGTACCACAAAAGTAGAGTATTTCTTCTCTCTACCAAGGAGTTGGCGGGTGTTGGATATCTCCTTTGCGAAAAGAACATTGGGATTCGCAGGGCTAATCTGCGGTGTGCTGGGGGGGAGCTTCTCGTATACCGACACAAATTCGCTTTTTGCTCAGGACCCAGGCTCAGGCCAAAATGTCTCGCCGCTACAACCCACCAGTAACGCGAGTGGGTTTCGCGAATACAGTGGGAAATATCTAACAGTCATTACTGACTTGCCCCACTCAGCAGCCATCGGTGAACTTCCACTCGTCTTTGAAGCCGCCATGCCGCTATGGGGTGCGTACTTTGGTATCGAGGAAAATGAATGGAGTCGCTGGAAAAGTACTTGCTACTTGATCGGTGATCGAAACCGCTTTCAAGAAGCAGGCTACTTCCCCGTCAATCTTCCTCCTTTCGTTAACGGTTATCAACTGGGTGATCAACTGTGGTGCATGGAGCAGCCCGCTGATTATTATCGCCGGCATTTGCTTTTACATGAAGGAACGCATTGGTTCATGACACGAGCTCTGGGAAATCCGGGGCCACCATGGTACATGGAAGGGATGGCTGAGAAATTGGCGACCCACCGTTGGTATAAAGGGCAATTGCAGCTGGATGTTTTTCCTGATCGACGCGAAGGTTTCGAATATTGGGGCCGAATGCTATTGATCAAGAAACAACGCGGCACTGCACAAGCCCCAACGTTGGAAGGGATCTTGCGGTACGGCTCAACCGCTCATCAACAAGTCGACGCCTATGCGTGGAGTTGGGCTGCACTCTGGTTCTTAAAGAATCATCCACGCAGCGCCGAAGCGATGCGCAAGTTACAAACAGCGAAGATTGGCGACATCAATTCACTTACATCCAAGTTGCTCGCTCAGCTTCGACCGCATTGGAACGAACTCACGATGAGCTGGAACGCTTGGGTACAACAGCTCGATTATGGTGGTGATGTACAACGCGACGTACCGTTGTTTCAAACGAATGTTACGGAAGAGGAAAGAGATGTAAAGTTGGCTTTGAAAGTAGATCGCGGTTGGCAGGATAGCGGTTTGCGAATCAAACCAGGCGACCAATTGACTATTGAAGCCACAGGTCGCTATCAAGTTGGCTCAGAACCTGAACCGTGGTGGTGTGAACCCGATGGAGTTACGATCGACTATTTCAGTGGCCAGCCGTTGGGCAAGGTAGTAGGATTGATTGTAAGTGGCGATGAAAATGGCGTCCTCGAAAGCGAACCCAAAACAGAGTTCTTAGCGATTGGTTCAAAGCTACAGTGCGTCGCTAAACAAGAAGGTGCATTGCTGTTGCGAATCAACGAGCCCTCGGCACAGTTGGGTGACAATCAAGGTTCGGTCGACGTCACGATTACAATCCTGCGACCATAATCCCACGACAATCTTCGATCGTCGCAAGATAAATGAGCTCCCAAACTTCACTCTGCTGGGAACTTATGGCACAATGTCCCCACGGTTTGGTTTGCATCGTTCCATAGAGAAAGCGAGTGATTATGACCCTGCAACGCCAATTGAATTGGCTGAAACGATTGTGTATTTGCACAACGTTCGCAACAAGCTCTTTGGGTATTGGTATCAACGTCGGCTCAGGCGTCGCAAAAGGACAAGATTGGGAACCCGATCCAACGACGCAGGCAACGGCAAAGTTGATCGATGAACAAACGCAACGAGCTCACATCCGATTTCTGGCGGATGATCTGTTGGAGGGACGAGGCCCTGCATCACGTGGTGATCAGTTGGCTCAAGCTTACATCGCAACCCAATTCCAAATGTTGGGACTGAAGCCTGCTGGTACAGAGGGTACGTGGTTTCAAAGCGTTCCATTGGTTGGCGTTACCACACAATGTCCACCACAAATTCAATTCACAAGTGGCGCAAAGAATGTCGCGCTGAACTTCCGTGATGACTACATCGCTACCAACGGTATGGCGACAGATATTTCAAATCTAACCGATGCTGAGGTAGTGTTTGTCGGTTATGGAATTGTCGCCCCAGAGTATCAGTGGGATGATTACAAAGGGGTGGATCTGCGCGGCAAAGTGTTATTGATGATGAACAATGACCCTGCAGATGATCCCAATATGTTCGAAGGTAAGAAGCGACTCTATTACGGTCGTTGGGATTACAAATATGATAGTGCGGCCAAACAAGGTGCCGCCGGTGCGATCATCATTCACACAACACCCTCGGCCGGCTATCCATTTACGGTGATTCAAACATCTTGGACCGGTGAACAATTCGAATTGGCCAAGACGAGTGGTCCACGTCTCGCTATGCGCGGTTGGGTTTCCGACGATGCCGCTCGCAAAATCTGCGACGTAAGTGGTCTCAATTTGGATGAACTTCGCAAACAAGCCGAATCGCGCGATTTCAAGCCCGTCCCATTAGGAAGCAAATTGTCGATTCAACTCAAAAGTATCGTGCGGCAACAAGACACCGCCAATGTGCTCGGTGTTTTGGAAGGAAGCGATCCGAAGCTGAAAGACGAAGCGGTTGTGGTAATGGCTCATCATGATCACTTAGGTCTGGCTGCTGCACGCAATGAACAGGGAGATAACATTTACAATGGTGCAATCGATAACGCGTCGGGGAGCGCGAGCTTGTTGAACATTGCCAAGGCCATCTCGCAATTGCCCGAGCGACCCAAGCGAACAATCCTCTTCGCCGCTGTTGGCGCAGAAGAGCAGGGACTCTTGGGCTCGAAGTTCTTCTCCGAGAATCCAACCTGGCCTGTGGATAAGATGGCTGCTGTAGTTAATATCGATGGTATGAACTTCCTCGGGCGTTCCAAAGACATCAATGTTATCGGCTTGGGTAAGTCAGAGTTGGATGACGTCTTGGGCAAGATTGCGAAATGGCAGAAGCGTGTGATCACCCCAGACCATTTCCCTGATCGTGGCTATTACTATCGCAGCGACCAGTTTAGCCTTGCCAAAGTGGGAGTGCCTGGCATTTATCTCCACGCTGGTTTGGCGATTGTCGGAAAACCGGAGGGATGGGGCAAAGAGCAAACGGACGCTTGGGTCGACAAGCATTACCATCAACCGAGCGACGAATATCGAGAGGATTGGGACCTCTCGGGGGCTATTGAAGATAACCAATTGCTGTTTTATTCGACCCTTGAAATTGCCAACCAGGCGAAGATGCCGCAGTGGACACCCGGCGACGAATTTGAAGCGGCCCGCAAAAAGAAGTAGGGTTTTTGAATAAAATGGACTGATGGATCCTGTTTTGGGGCCGTCCGGAATTCGCTAAAAATTGGGCCTGGAGGAACACCTCGAGGCCCAATTTCTTTTGACCTGCGGCGATTTGGCCGATACTATGAAGACTGACTCCTACTTTTCTTCCAGTTTCACTCTTTTCTCTTGTCTGATTCGCAATGTCGCCAGTTTCTGCTCGTTTCAGCGAACTGAATCAACAAACGGCTTGGGGCCGTGTTGTTTCGACATGCGCGCGATCAAAGAGAATTGCACGTTGGATCCTGTCGTCTTTGGCAGTGCTTCTGGTACTGGCCGGATTTGTTCGTCCGACGCAAGCTGGTTGCCATTCGCTGGGTGAAGATTGGTATCACGATTATCATCATGGTCATCAAGCCAACTCTGTTGTGGATTTCTTGAATCCATCGCTGAAATGGCAAACCGAGCAACGCTTTGTGTTTGAGGATGGTGAGATGCGAGCCATCTCGAATCCATTGCCCGAACGTTGCCAAGGTCCTCAATGTCAAGAGTCACCTACCCAGCAAAATTTGGATGGGTTGGGTGTCATCGAGCAACAGCGAACGCTAACGCTGGGCATCAGTTCGACGGATCGATCGCTTTCTACTTGGCCTGTACCAGCTAATGACTGGACTTGTTTGGCCAATCTTAAGTCCCTAGCAGGCTTCCCTGCCTCGCTTGAAGAACCTCCACGCTAACTCACTTTCCATTGTTCGTGGTTTGTTGAGTTATCCTTGCTTGTATATCGTGGATGTTTACCTATGCGTGCCTCTATCTCTCTGGCTCCGCGCGGAGTCAAGTCAGGTTTTACGTTAGTAGAACTCTTGGTGGTGATTGCCATCATCGGAATCTTGGTCGGGTTGCTTTTGCCTGCAGTTCAAGCTGCACGTGAAGCGGCTCGTCGCATGCAATGCAGCAACAATTTGAAACAAATTGGTTTGGCGATGCACAACTATGAGTCGACCTATAAGCGATTTCCACCAGGGAACATGGTAGGGCAATGGTCGACTGGTATCTCCGTTCATGCACGTTTGCTCCCTTATTTGGAACAAGCGAACTCTTACGTGTTGGTCGATTTCAATTATGCCTACAATCATCCCAACAATGACTTAGCACGTTTGCAGCAAGTGTCTACTTATCTTTGTCCATCAGATATTTCGGGAAGTTTGCCTGCTGCTTTAGGTGGTAAGAACAACTATTACGCCAATGCGGGTACAAGTTTGATGGCGGGGTCGCCACCGACCGATCCCTCCGATCCCAATTTCGGTTTATTGCCACCCAATGGTGTTTTCTTTCGTGATAGTCGCGTGGGATCGCGAGATCTCACCGACGGCTTGAGTTTCACCGCCGCTTTCTCTGAAAAGCTACTGGGTGATGGAAACAATGGAATCGGTACCGCGAATTCGGATACGTTTCGTCCCGGAACGTTTCCAGCCACCATGGATGCTGCCGTTTCAGATTGCTTTGCCGTCGACGTAAGTGATTTGAGCAAGCAGGGTGTTTCCAATGTTGGCGCGCCATGGTTATGGGCTTATCACTCCACCACGATGTATTACCACATCGCGCCGCCGAATACTCGCTCTTGTATGTATCCTCCCGGACGCATTATGACCACTGCTGGTAGCCGGCACGCAGGCGGAGTTCAGGTCTTGTTATGTGATGGCTCCGTCCATTTCATATCGCAAACCCTTGATCTTCAGATCTGGCGTGGTATGGGTACACGTCAAGGTGGCGAAGTTCTGTCTGGCTTCACAGATTAAGCAGTGTAGCTGTCCGTCTCTTGAATGAGCCGCATCTGGCGAGAGTCAGGTGCGGTTTAGCAGATGGGCCGTACTTGCAAAATATCAACAAAATCTGTGAGGTGATTCATGTCGTCTTCTTATGCGTACATTTGTACGTGCTTTATCGGACTGCTTTTGTTAAGCGGCTGCCAAACTAAATCGCGACCCTCTGACCAGTCGATCGCGCAGCAATCGATCGAGAAAATGCTGGAGACTTGGAAGAGTGGCGGAAAAGCGACGGATCTTAAAGTCGCAACTCCATCCATCGTTGCGGTCGATGATGATTGGGAACGCAACGTTGTGTTGAGCGATTATCGCGTTGAAACCAATCCTTTTAATGATGGCGTTAATCTGCACTTTACAGTGAGTTTAACTCTCAAGAACAAGCAGGGTAAAGAAGTCAAGAAAGAGCAAGTTTATATCGTGGGCACCAATCCGGTGATCACCATTTTTAGAAAATAATCCAATACAATACAGCGAGTTTCAAATCGATGCACGTACTCAATAGGTCTATCAACCTGAGCCTAAACATCTGCGCGGTCATTATGTTTGGTTGCCTGGGTGTGACGGGGAAAGCCTGTCATGAGCCGCTACAGCAAGAGGAAACGCCAGCACAAGCAGCATCATCGGAACCCAAGCCGATTCCACAGAACCGCGAAGAAATGAAAAAACTTCTTCACGATCTGAAAGGTCGCAAGAGTCGATTACCACTGCCAAAGGTCGAGCCAGCTGTTGCTGGCAACACGAATGGTGGTCGGCCTGTGGTAAATAACGGGCTGGCCCGCCGAACGTATCTACCCGCATCGTGGTTTGCTGCAGACTTTGGCAATGATCCCGCCATGACTTTGACCTATGTGTTTAAGACTCAGTGTTTCTGGGTGGTTTCCCGAGGAAACAACTGCCATTACTGCCTTGGTCATCAAGAACATAAGTTGCATGACTCGGGGTTAAGCGATAAGCAGATAGCGTGGCTCGATTATGATTGGTCGCAGTTGGATCCGATGGTTCGGAAAGGGGCGACTCTTGCCAAAGCGATGACCCTTTCGCCTCATCGAATCAGCGACCGCGACATTGAACAGCTTCGTCCGGAATTGACCGATCCGCAAATCATCGAATTGGTCTACACAATTGCTATGTTCAACAGCGTGAATCGCTGGACCGACGCACTGGGGTTGCCTCAAGATGCAATCATGCGCGAGAAGCCGATCGATTTTCTGACCCCGGTCGATGCAGAGTTTGAAGGCAAAGCGGGTGGACTTGCCGCGACGGATCCGCAGGCAGCAGATCGCAGTTTGCCAAGCTTTCAAGATACGTTGAAGCTGATGACGGAGAGCGAGAACCGGAAGCCTAGAGTCGAGCTCCCTACGGAAGAAGCGGCCCGCAAGATGCTTGGCATCAGCGACGTCGCTGTGCCCATTGCAAACTGGGAACGCGCTCTAGCGACTTTTCCAGAAGTGGGCAAACGACAATGGGACGCGTTGCAGGCTATGAAATCGGATGGTCATGTGTCAGAGAAACTCAAAGCGATCATTGCTTGGACTTCTGCACGACACAACATCTCCGGCACTACATTAAAGCTGGCTTACGGACGACTCGAAAAACTTGGCCTAGCTGCTAGTGATATCGAGCAATTGGATCGTCATGCTGGTCTCGATTCCAAAGAAAAATTGGTGGCACGATTCGCAGCGAAACTCACCGAACATCCGCAGCGTATCAGCGATGCGGACATTGAAGAATTGCGAGGTGAGTTTACGGATCAACAAGTGGCCGAAATGGTCTATCTCATTGGAGCGGCTAATATGTTGGATCGATTTACGGAAACGTTGTCGCTCTAATCGCAGCGTTATGAAGCGTGGCATCAAGGAGTTCTTGGTGTTTTAGGTAGGCCTTCAATCCAACCACCTTTCATGGGCTCGCGACGGTTGGGGCGTGTTTTTGAAATGGTGGTTTCCATGGACCCGGTCGTTGTTGTTTCTTCAGCACCGGGAACATGTCGAAATGGATAACGCAGCAATGGATTCAGTGTTGGCGGTGTATCGGCCCCAGGAGTACTAGAGCTTGTCTCAGGTGCGGTAGACGACGAACGACTCGTTGGGGTTGTGTTGCTGCTTACCGACGTGTCCGACGAGCCTTCAGAGGTTGTTGATGGTTTACTATTTGGCGACACATCTTGAAACGGATCGGAGAGTGGACTTCCTGGCGGTGCAGTGAGATGGCGATAGAAACTTGGGGGTAGATCAATGGTTTGCGTTTCTCGCCGCTTCGCCTGATCTTTGGCAGCCGATTTCTCTTTTGGATCGGTCCAGCGTATGCGGTCTCCAGAGTCCTGATAGCCTGCCTGTTGTACAGAAGATGCATCGCTCGTTGAACCGTTGGCTGTTTTGATTTGGGCCGATGAGGGGTCTGAGTTCGTTTGAGTCTCGACGAGGTTTTCCTTCTTCGCGACGCCAGGCAAGAACTTCACCGCAGGCTGGGATAGAACCACCCCACCTTTCGTTCCTTCGAAGCGAGCAACCAAGGTGAGACTGCGGCTTTCGCCTCCGACTTCGTCCCAAGGAAGCCAAATGCTATACGACTTCCCAAGAGGAGCTTCGCTCATATGATTCTTCATATGTTCAGGCGTGAAGACATACTTCTTTTCTGGTGAAGGCGAATGTGGATCCATTTTGTCTGAATCAAACACATAAACCACCAACCCACCATCAACTTCAATGGCTTGCGACTCTTCACCCGCATAGAAGTAAACTCGACCACCAAAGCCTCGAATGCCTGGTTTTCCAGGCTGATGCATGATGGTATCTGTCCAAATGGGAAGAATTCGGTCGGGTACTTGGGGGTCTTTATTCTTCGAGTCCCAGGGCCAATTCCATTGCTTGGTTGTGGTCAACGATTGGCAACCACTGCTGCAAAGCAAAAGACTTAAAAGGCTTAAGCCTAGCCAGCAGGCCGTTGGACGAAAGGTGACTTTGGAAGAGGGGGAATTGGTGAAGGTACGATTCATCGCGGCGCCTCCATTGCTGTCGAGGGAGCCATGTATTGGGCGGGAAAAACAGGTTGTTCAAGCATCGGAGGAGCCATCGCCCCATCGAGTCGTGGCGGCAATGGATTGCTTGGAGCAGGTTCCACGACGCCAG
>JBILTA010000711.1:0-3020 GCA_044371785.1 Pirellulaceae bacterium
ACACCAGAGGTCTTGGTGGCGGGCGAACCAGTGCCGCTGACGCTGGTGGCTGAGGATAAGCCGTTCGAAGCGCAGTTTGTGCCAGGAGACACCACTGCAGTGATCATGTTGCGAATGTCGAAGATCTCTGAGCAATACCAACAAATTGCTGCTCAGTTTCCGGAACTGCCTAAGAGTATTGAAGAACTGCCCGTAGTACCTGAGGGCTGCTCTGAAATGACGATCATCTTAGGTGATATGGAGCGTGAAGGTGAACTCCCGCAATATGCCATGGTTTTGAAGCTAGATAGCCAAGCGAATCGCGATGCAGCCAAAAAGAAACTACTGCGAGGCGCTGAAACGAAAGTAGAGAAGGTCTTGTTCGCTGATGTTGAAATAGCCGGAGAAGAGGCTGCTTACAATGTGAATGAAAAGACTTTGATCATTGGGGAAGCGGATTGGGTCAAGCAGTTGGTGGTGACTGGGCCGACGTCCAAGAGCATGCTCACCCGTACCGATGATTGGAAGAAAGGTGTTAGCGGTGATATCCTCATATCGTTTGATCCGAAATTGTTGTTCAATGGAATACCAATGCAGAACGCCTTTGGACCAGCATTCGCTCTAGTAAGTCCACTGCTATCTGGAACACACGTCGACACCATTGCAATCGATGTTGACCAAGACGTCAAGCTGAGCTGGTCCATCCTGGCTGATAATGAAGCGTTTCCACAATTGGCGGAAGAGACCTTTGTCGGTATCAAGACTTCGCTAAGTTCCATGTTGGAAAGTCAGCTTCAGAGAAACGCTAATGAGGAAATATACCTGGCATTAAAGATTATCAAAGAAGCTCAAATCGAGCGTAAATCGGAAAAATTGCAGGTCAGCCTTAAGAGTGATAATGCATCTCTGAGTAGGGCAATGGCAGTAGTTGTTGCACCTGCGATTCGAGCTTCCAATAGAGCTGCAGAACGAGCGGCATTCGGGAACAATGTGAAGTATGTGATGCTAGCGTTACACAGCTATCACGATGTGTATGGACATTTCCCACCGGCAATTGTGATCGACAAAGAGAGTGGCGTTGCAAGAAGTTGGCGTGTGGAGATATTGCCTTACATCGAGCAGGTGGATTTGTACAACGAATATCGCAAGAATGAACCTTGGGATAGTGAGGCCAATAAGAAAGTACTTGCAAAGATGCCACCTCTCTATCGACATTTGTCGCAGCCTAAAGACAGTGTGTTTACATCGCTCTTCGCTGCTTACGGTGCGGGCACAATGTTCGAGAAGAAAAACGGCGTTACCATCGGTTTAAGGGATGTTACCGATGGAACATCGAACACCATCGCTATTGTAGAAGCAAAACGCGATATCCCCTGGACAAAGCCTGAGGAAATTGAGTTTGATGTGACTGCTGCTAAGTTGCCCGATCTCGGCTTTGTGCCTGAGGGATGGCAAGCAGGTTTTGGGGACGGCTCCGTTCGCTTCATCGCGAGAAGCATTGATCCATCACTGTTCTATAAGCTCATGACCCGAGCGGGTGGCGAAGTGGTTCAGTAGCTCATTGGATCTGTTCTGCTTCGTGCACTAAAGTTTGCGGACAGTAATTCGACTGGGGCGAGTCACCATGTTTCTTTGGTGGCTCGCCCTGCTGCATGATTATGGCTGACCGCTGTTGGCTACCTGTGGTGGGCCAATACCGTGGTCCCTACCACTTTCGAAATCGCCTCCATCATCTTGGCGGTTCGAGCTGACCGAGTAAATGAACCAGCCTTCGCCTGGTGATCCCTTCAATATGAGAGGTTGCTTCGAGTAAGGATCCGCTATCTCATCCGCTGTTAAGCCTAAGTTCCCAATCGTGATATCAGTCGTATTTGTGGCTACCTTCTGCTGGACCTTGGCTAAGGCCAACACCGTTTTCTTGAGTATCTCGATACGCTCGGCGATTGTTCTGTAAGCGAGACAATTGGCTTGATTTAGATTGACCAAATTGATGAAAGGGTTCCAGGAAAACGGAGTGTCGAATCCCCCATATTTCGCTTCCCATTGATCCAGTGGTAGCTCGAGGTCTGCCGTAAAACCATCATACATGTCGTAGTGATACACGAGCGCTGAATAAACCCTTCCTCGATTGAACCAACTTAATGCCCCTTCTTGTTCGATGAGTCCAGTTGCGTACGCTGCAGAGTCGGCAATGAATGCCTTTCGCAACGCGGCAGTGGTCTGGATTTGGTTGAGCTTAAACTTTAATTCGGTATATTGCGGCTCAGATAAACTAGATTGCTGCAGGACTAGATTGAGAGTCTTTAACGTGAGTGTGGTTTCTCGAGTAAAGAAAAGAAAACCGTCCGCTATTGGAGCTTGGTTGGCCAATTGAGCATACGCTAGGGCGGAGTACAGTGACTGTAGGGATGCATCGAGTTGATCTTCAGCGTGCGTTTGAAGAGCTCGCGTACGTAGGAGGTCGCAAGCCATCGACAGATGGGTTAAGTCGGCTGAAATGGAGTTGTCAATGACATCAGCGAAGCGAGCTTCTTGTGGAAGTGGCGAATAGAAGGAAGGTAACTGCGAGATGGCTGTGAGTTGTTGAAGCAAGGAAAGTTTATCCGAGAAAAGTGCTTGGATAGGAGTTAGCTCATTCTCCGTGAGATAGCGATTGGGAATCGCATCATCAGGCAAATGCTCATCGATTCTCGAATGGAGATCTTTCATGGCATCTGCGATACTTGCAAGTTGAGCTGCAGCATCTTTGTCTGAGGGAACAGCTTCGCCATTTAAGTCAGCCAGGTGGGAGGGATAGCCTTCTTTTTGGCGTTCTGTCACTCGCGTTTCATAGCGAGATTGTGCGGTGGCGTTGAACCAGAAGGTGTAAGCCGCAAATCCAATCGAAAGGAGAACTAAAAGGGCGACGATAAATGTGGGTATACGAGAAAGGCGTTTCATTCGTTAGTTCGAAAGTTGTAGGTAGCGAAAAGATGGTTTCGAATTTCCCGCATTGTAGGTGAAACGTCGAGAATGAGATACCGAGTGTGAGCGTGCAACAA
>JBILTA010000710.1:0-3020 GCA_044371785.1 Pirellulaceae bacterium
AGCGGTGGCGAGGACAGGGGTGGGTTTTGGAGATTCGCTCTGCGGTGGGGGTGGGGAAGAAAATTTCGGAATAAGGGTAGAATGTTTAAGGGGAAAATTGTTACCATAAAGAGACTTCGGCAAAAGACAGGTGCTCTAGTGCGCGCCGTCATGGGCTGAATTCTCTATGTGAGCTTCCTCATGCAATATGCATTTCGTCTTGCCGAATTACTAGGTCACACACCGGACCGACGGAAGAGACCCGGTACGATCAAAGCTATTGTCGAATACACAGGTTTGGATCGGCATCAAGTCGCAGCGTTGCTAAAGAATGAGGCAAAGTATATTCCCATCGAGGCACTTTCGCGGCTGTGCGATTATCTGGTCGAACATGGTTACGCCACAGCGGACCAATTGCCGGGAGCTCTTTTCGCAGTAAAGCCCGAGCACTTTTGGGAGTTACTCGCACGACGCAAAAGGCTTGAGATATGTGTGGGGGTCCGTCGCCAGGAAGCCGAAGACTCTCCAGGAACTGCGTGGGTCGTGGCCTCTGACTCCGTGTTGTTGGGTGAAGTGCTTAATGGTGTCTCAACCTTAGGCGGAACGGCTAAGCATATTCAAACGACAGCCAAACCGATGGGGCATTCACGAGGTTTGCCTCCACATCCCGAGCATCTAAAGCAGAGTCTGGTCTGGAGCCCCGGTCAGGTTCCTGAAACGGAAGCTAGGCAGCGAGCGGAATTCACGTATCAAGATTTCTGCCAGACAGATGGCGACAAGGCTCTGGTGTGTGTGGGTAGCGTCAAGAGTAACCCAGTCGTAGAGCTTACATTGGCGGAGACCTTTGGTTCGACCCCTTTCCATAGCGAAGACGATGTTGCTAAGCCAAGCGACAGAAAGATCCCGTTCTTCTTGCGTTATCGTGAGCGGGATCCTCATCCACCGTCAAACTCAGCAGGGATGAAGCTTAGCGCAAATGACAAGGCTATGGAGCCTGGAATCTATTACGAACAAGCAGATGGCTCTTGGACTTATGCAGGTGGTAACCGGCCAGGAGAAGATGTGGCTTTAGTATTTTACATCTATCGTGAATCGCTGGGCCGTCTTGATATGGTATTGAGCGGGTTTTCAGGGAAGGCAACGCGTTACTTGGCTCGCACTTTGGCTTCCCGGGCCGAGGACTTTTGGCCACCCATCTTTAGTGAGAACTACCTGCAGGTAGGTGCTTTCATTGTGCAATACACTCAGTATGAAGATGCCAGCGAAGAAGGGCCAACGGATATTCTACGAACTGACCTAGTAGCTGCAACCAATGTTATTCCGATTCCGGCCGAAGCGATTGCTCGAAGAATGAATCGATAGCCAAATCTTTGTTGCCTACCTACCTATTCTCCTTTTCTCTCCTTACAAAACGAGGAACGATGCCATGTTGGTATCGACCGTGTTTGCTTGTATGAAACGTACCCTTCTGCGGGTAGGCCTCTGTCGGAATACAAGGGTTATTTGCTGCTGCCTCTTGTTTGTCATGTCGAGCATCTTGGCCATTGTCCCTAGTGTGCTGGCTCAGCAAGCGACGGAGTCATCCCCCGAAGTGCAGTTGGACAGGAAGATTGCGCCCTTGATCCAAAAGGCATTGGATGAAGGTGAAATGTGTGGGTGTGTCATTCATATAGTTCATAGAGGCACTATCGTTTACGAAAAGGCATTTGGCTCTCGGCAAATTGAGCCGGCGCAAATTCCCATGTCAATTGATGCGATCTTTGACCTCGCATCGCTAACGAAGCCGATTGCCACAGCGACTTGTGTTATGCATCTGAGCGAAAGCGGTAAGATCTCGCTCGACGATACAGTTGGAGCACATATTCCTGAGTTCGCGACCAACGGAAAAGAAGCTGTTACTATAAGACAGTTGCTCATACACACCAGCGGTCTCATTCCTGATAACAGCATGAAGGACTATGTTGGCTCGCGGGCTGACATGCTCAATAGAATTTGGCAGCTTCCCTTAAGCTACTCAACGGAATCAGATTTTCGATACTCTGATGTTGGTTTCATCGTATTGGGTGAGTTGGTTCAGCGAAAATCTGGTTTGAATGTGGATGAGTATTCTCAACAGAACATCTTTCAACCGCTCAAGATGACTGAGACAATGTATGTGCCTCCTGAAGCATTGCGGCAGCGGGCCGTTGCTACCGAGAAACGAAATGAACAATGGATCGTCGGTGAAGTTCACGACCCGCGCGCCTATGCGTTGAATGGAATTGCTGGTCATGCTGGCCTCTTCAGCACAGTCCGTGATTTGAGTCGTTATGCACAGATGATGTTGAACGGGGGAACGCTCGATGGCGTTCGCATTCTAGGTGCGGAAACAATCGCACAGATGACTGATTCCTACAGTGTACCTCGGGGAACGCGAGGACTCGGTTGGGATAAACGCTCGGGATACTCGTCCAATCGAGGCGAGTCGATGAGTTCAAGTGCATTTGGACACGGAGGCTTTACTGGAACTGCAATCTGGATTGATCCCGATTTAGACTTGTCGGTCATTTTTCTAAGCAGTCGATTGCATCCAGACGGTAAAGGTACTATTAATCCACTGGCTGGTGTTGTTGGAACAATAGCAGCAAACTATGTGAAAGAACAATCTTCCCTATCCAAAGTTGTCGATACTCGTAGTGAAGTGTTATGTGGCATTGACGTGTTAGCTCGGGACCAGTTCAAGATTCTGCATGGTGCCAATGTTGGGCTGATCACCAACCAAACCGGTCAAACTCGCGAAGGAAAACCTACTGCCTCAGTGCTGCATCAGGCTCGCGATGTTAACCTTAAGGCGATCTTCAGTCCGGAGCACGGTCTTCAAGGTAAGTTGGATCAGGCCAATATTTCTGACGACAAAGACTCGGCAACCGGCCTACCGATTTATAGTCTGTATGGGGCGAATCGTGCACCAACCGACCAATCACTCGAGGGGATCGATACGTTGGTTTTCGATATTCAAGACATTGGCACACGCTTTTACACATATATTTCTACAATGGGCA
>JBILTA010000712.1:0-3008 GCA_044371785.1 Pirellulaceae bacterium
AGTCCATGCACCAGCGATGAATAAACAACATCAACGGCCACACCGATGCTAACCGCCTCACCATGTCGAATTCGATAGTTCGATAACGCTTCCAACTTATGCGCTGACCAGTGTCCAAAATCTAAAGGACGAGCCTGCAACATTTCAAACGGATCGCCACCGCGCGTGATGTGATCCAAGTGCATCAGCACCGATAAGCGAATTGCCTCGGAAGCAGCTGGCATGTTGCGTTGGGCAATGAGATTGGCGTTGCGATGCAAAAACTCGAAGGCGCTGGGGCTCTTCAATAAAGATACTTTAACCGCTTCTGAGAAACCACAACGAAAGTCACGATCGGGAAGATGCCGTAACATCTCTTGATCGTTGACTACTCCCCAAGGAACTGCAAATGTTCCTTTCCAGTTCTTTTTATTGAACCAATTCACCGCGTTCTTTACTCCGACGCCCGAATCAGCTTGCGCCAAAGTCGTCGTTGGAACGCGAACCAAACGGATGCCCCGGTGAGCCAGTGCGGCAGCAAAGCCAACCGCATCGAGTAATGCCCCACCACCGATCGCCAACATATAGCTACGGCGATCTAAGTTCGACGCATTGATTCGTTCGAGCACACGATCGATCCAAACCGGATCGTTCTTAATTTCTTCGCCACCTGGGATGACTTGTACCGGATCGGTCAGCTCTATATTTTGCTGACTGCTTGCAAATAGTGATTCGATTCGACCTACCAAGGTTGGATTGGTGATCGCAATTCCTTGATCGAGCCAAACTTGAACGCGTGCTGGTTGATGGATGGCAGCGTCATCGTCACCTGCTTCAAAGAGTTGGCTCAAGATGGGCCAATCTTTTCCAAAGCAGTCGTCTGTCAAGCGTAGTCGATGCATGAAGGGAACTGAGAAAGCAATATCCCACCGACGCGCGGCGTTCGGTTGGTCGTTGGGATGACTCATACGGTGACTTTCTCAGGCAATGACGGAGACGCGACGATACTTCTACAAGCCAATGTTTCAATTCTAGGATCAGGCTGGATTCAAAACCACAAAGCGAGGTATCGCAGCCACTGAACTAATGCACTGGGTAAACCTCAATGTGTGATCCTAAAGGGGGGCGGGAGGAACGATGGACACCTGCTATACAGTTCCCATCGTCACCTAGTACCATATTAACCGTGGATGAAGTCAACGCCAAACCGGTACGATGTAAACCTTCTCAAATTTCAGAAAAATCAGCCCTGAGTGGTTGGGGATTCGCATGAAAAAACATGGACCTTGGACGATTTGCGGTACCCGAGAAGTTTACCGGGATCCATGGATTCATTTACAAGTGGATCAAGTCGTTCGGCCCGATGGGAACTCTGGGACCTACTGCACCGTCCGTTTGAAGTCCGGTGTCTGTGTTATCGCCATGGACGAAGAGAAGAACGTCTTTCTGACTCAAGAGTTTCACTATGCCGTCGGACGGGTTACGATCGAAGGCGTAAGCGGTGGAATTGAAGAAGGGGAATCAGCCCTCTCGACCGCTGAACGTGAACTCAAGGAAGAGTTGGGGATTATCGCCCAACGCTTTAAGTCCTTGGGCGTCGTTGATCCCTTCACCGCCGCGATCCTTTCGCCAACCGAATTGTTCCTGGCCGAAGAACTCTCCTTCGGTGCACCGGAGCACGAAGGAACAGAGATCATCGAACTCGTCAAAGTTCCGTTAACAACGGCTTTGCACTGGGTCGATGATGGCACGATCACTCATGCCCCATCCTGCGTGGCGCTACTTAAGATTGCGCGTTTTCAGCAAAGCTAACCGCTTCCAATACTCGCTTGGTCGCCTGCGATTTGTTGAGAACATAAAAATGAACACCAGGTACGCCATGCTCGAGCAACTCGCGAACCTGTTGTTGAGCAAACTCGACACCCACATCGAATTGCCAATGTTCGTCGCTGTTTTGGCTCAATTTATCGACCAGCCGTGAAGGTAACTTCGCTTTGCAAAGTGACGTAATACGTTGGATTTGGGCCAAGTTGGTAACGGGCAATATGCCTGGCACAATCGGCACATGGATACCAATTTTGCGACAGGCCTCTTCAAATCGAAAGAAGTCTGCATTGTCATAAAATAACTGCGTGACAACGATATCAGCTCCAGCATCGACCTTTCTCTTCAGATTCGCCAAGTCCGTCGCTGCATCCACGGCTTCTTGATGTACCTCTGGGTATCCGGCTACCGCGATACCAAGTTCTTTAAAGTCGGAGCGGATCAAATCCACCAATTCATTGGCATAACGTAACCCGCCATCGACGGCACGAAACTCCGTCTCGCCCTTCGGTGGATCGCCGCGTAAGGCCACGATGTAACTGACGCCAGCTTGTTTTGCGGCTCGCAAATAATCACGAAGCTGTTCGACCGTTGAGCCAACACAGGTAAGGTGACTGGCTACCGGAACGTTGAATTCGCGATGGACGGCTTGAACGACTTGTAAGGTTTTGTCCCGGGTCGACCCCCCTGCCCCGTAGGTGCAGGTAAAGAAATCTGGGCGGAAAGCCATCAATTCGCGAACTGCCTCAAGCAGAGTGGCGACACCGGCATCGCTCTTTGGGGGAAACAACTCGAATGATAGGCCTTTACGTTTGCCCGAAAAGTGGTTCGCCAGCGTCATAATCTCGATTGCCCAGTTGGGTTTCCGTACTCGTTGGATAGGTACAATTCAATTTTAAGCGGTAATTTGTGTCTGAATAAGCCTAAACCCATTCATCCGTTCAACCGCATGAACGGATGATATATTCACTCCCAAAAACGCTCGTTTGTCAAGCATCTTCGGCGGCCAAAACGGCGTTGCGGAGGATTTTGATACGCAAAAAGCCACTTTTTCTATTTGAGCTGACGCTCAGGAATCGGCTTGTTTAACCCGTAGCTGGAGCGCAGCGGAGGCTAGGGTTCTAGGGCACGACGCAACGAACGAAAAAAGTCAGCGGAGAAATCATGCAACACATTTGGTATTCAGGGCGAAAAGGTTGGCAATA
>JBILTA010000713.1:0-3007 GCA_044371785.1 Pirellulaceae bacterium
ATTCGAGCAAAGCAGTACGAATGCGTTGCAATAGTTTGTAGAGCGACATGGCCGACTGGCCTCGATGTGCGGCCAATTGATCGATCCTGGTACCTGGACGATACGCTTGTTGTACCAGTTCCCGTTGCGGTAGAGGTAGTTTTTCAAGGCATCGATCGAGCGCTTCACGTTGCCGTTGATGATAATCGCTTCTCACTTCGGCTTCTTTGGCAATCAATTCCAAAACGTCTTGATTGAATACCAGACGATCACGCGCACGATCGCGTAACCAAGCTAAGGCTTCATATCGACTGACGGCGAATGCCCATTTGCGAAAGTCCTCGCCGGTCGGATAGTCGGCAAATTTCTTCCAAAGCACAACGGCGACTTCTTGCATCACCTCTTCTACATCGTCGCGGCTGGGGACAAGCGTGCGAACATACGCCCGAATCGCTAATTCGTTCGCTGTATACAGCTTGAGGAAGCGGATTTGTCGCGAATCTTCCGAATCCATGGTGAGCCAGTGAGGGGAGTAGATGGGTGCGTGTTGGGAGCGCGTTGATGTTTCCTATCGTAATAACTCCGCGCCGAGGTAGATTTGCCTGGCTTGAAAGAAAAAAACGCAAAAGGGAGCTGTGTATTCATTTGTACAGTTGCCTGGATTCGCGTTTCCTCAAAAGGAGTAAAGAGATTTGCCCCAGGCGCTTCGGGCGACTGGGGCAAAAAGCAGGCGTTCCAGGGCGTAGATCCAACTCAATTTGGCTCGATTTAGCCACCAATTGCCAACACTCTCGCAGGTACGCCACCCACCTGATGCTGGCTGTCGACTTCGAGTGTCGAAAGTGAAATGACCCAAATGGACCCGTCGCCCGGATTCGTAATAAAGGCCAACCGCCCACTGGCAGAGAAGCTGGCTTCATGATGGCCGCCATGGCCTACGATCTTGCTCGCGCCCACTGCCATCGTTTTGGCAACTTTGGCATCGGACAGATTGCCATCTTTATTCGGATCCAAATCCACGATCGATAACGACTCTGCTGCCTCACTTCCGCGCCGATCGCTAAACATGAAGGCATATTGCTTTCCCGCAGGAGTCTTTACGCAGGCTGGCGTCGTCCAGGCCAATCCTTCGGTGACCGGCATGGCGATCTTGATGACGGTTGGTTGTGGCGACTTGGCGTCAATCAAGCAAAGAGTTGCCGATTCGTTGGTACCCGTTGTAAAGAGGACATGGTTGCCATGATTGGTAAATGCTCCAGTGCGAAGCGGTTTGCCTGTAGCGGGATCTTCACCCAACGAGATGTAATGGATCTTTACCGATTCAGGTTTCTGTGCAAGTTTCACATCTGCATCGACCCAGCAAATACCATCGGCTGGCGCAAAGAAGACGCGACCCGAATTTGCGGTTGCTCCATGCAGGCCACCGCTGGGAAGCTTCAATTGATATCCTGTTTGAGTGGCATCGGCATGGATTGGCACGACATCGACACGCCCTTGGTTGTCACCTTCGCGGTCTACCCAAGTTGAATAGCAAACTCTCCGATCCACAGCGGCTAAAGTTATGTGTCCTCCACCACCTTCATAAAAGCGAGCGATTGAGTTCGGGGATGCGGCTGCGGGAGATTGGGTGAGGGCGGCGGCGCTTAAAATCGTGAAGCCATTCTTTTTGTCATTCGCCAAAAAGATATCACCTTGATAGTTGTAGACGTGTGCCGGGTTACCTTGATCTTTGCCCAATTGAGTTGCCAAGATCGTTGGCGGTTTGTCAAAATGCCAATGGGAGTGGTCGCCATGTTCTTCTTCTACGGCGCCTGAATTTAATGCCACCCAGCCTGATTGGAAGTTGCCATTGTCGTTATCGTGGATGCCTACGACAACGATGCCGTTGGTCTCTTCCATCTGAACAAAGCTCTGTTGTTCGGCGTCGAGTTTCGGGAAATTTGCTACAGGTTGCGCGTGAAGGGAAAGGCCTTTGGGACCACGCGCAACATCGGACCATTTTAGGGTGCCTTCCGCGTTGTCTTGCCAAACCAGTCTGGCTATTGGCTTAGGCGCCTTTGGGCTTGGGCTCGTTGACTTGTTATCTTGGGCTAGAGCTTGGCTTGATAGTGCGCAAGCAAGAACTGCGAACGCTCTTTTGGAGGCGATATTCATAAAGCAAACACTCGGCATGCAAAAAGTAAGGGACGTAAATCTTACGTGCCTATTTTATGCAGATGCAACGAATATGCAAGAGCGTTATTTGGGTGTGTAGACGACATGTTTATCGTCCCGTGGAATCACCCAAACATTGCGAAAGCGGACCGGGCTATCGTGATCCTGTAAGAAGAATGGACCTACTGAAGACTTTTGCAGCTCCTTGTTGATCGCTTTCAAGTAGTCTGTCGTGCCATAGCGAAACGGATGATAAACCGATCGAGGGTCGGTAAAGGTACTCTCTTTCTGAACAAGTTGGCCATTGAGCCAAGCGGTGATCATGCCCGGTTCGATGATTTTGCCTGAGTCATCACGGCGCGGAGCGGTGTAGCGGATGTCATACACTTGCCACTGCCCCGCTGGTTTAGCAGCGTTGACCAGTGGCGCGTGGAATCCATAAATTGAACCTGCATCATTTTGGTCGGGTTTGTCTTTGCCAGCCGAATCAAGGATTTGAAGTTCATAATTGCCGTGAATGTAAATGCCGCTGTTTCCTTGGGCTTGTTTCACCGTATTGAATTCCACATGAATGTCGGCATCACGGAAATGCAATTTGCTCACGATGTGATTAACGCGATCGCCGTTTCGAGTGGAGACGAGTTCTCCGTTTTCGACTTTCCAGTTAACGGGGCCACCATCCATTGCGGTCCAGTGTTCCAGCGATTTGCCATCCCAAAGCACGATGGCGTTTTCGGGAGGAGTTGCGGGGATCTGGCTTTGATCTGGCCGGAAATCGCGATGCGATTCGTCTGCAGTTGTTGTCGGAGATGAGATGAGATACGTTGCGGTGAGTGCGCAATAGATTAACCAAGAAGGAATGTGCGCGCAGCAC
>JBILTA010000812.1:0-2996 GCA_044371785.1 Pirellulaceae bacterium
CCAATGCTATAAAAACCAGTTGCTTTTGATTTGGATTTCCCACCAATTCCAAAACAGGCTTTGTTTGTGGATAGGTTTCGGCCATACTCTCGGTAGACAAAATAGAGAGCAAAGGCAAAATCATACCCAAGCCTAATAATTCAACGATAATTCCGAAAAACATTAAAATCAGGAGAATAAGTGCCCTTTTTCGGAATACAGGCTCCAGTAATGCATATATTTTTTTCATGCTATACTTCAATGACTGCTTCGTTCCGAATCAGTTTTTTGGTTGCTTCAACGCCAACGTGCATCAGGGCATCAATGATGGATAAACCTGGGACAAAGGCTTGTCTACTTAATTGAGGGTACGTTGGATGGTTAAAATTATTGTACTTCAGGCTGATGCCAGCTGCCTCGAAGAGATTATCCTGCTGATATCCTTCAGCACCTCCACCGCATAAATAGGTAGTTCCTTGTTTCTTTTTTAATATTTCGACCAAAAGAGCAGTCGCATTCGCCTCACAGTTCAAATCTGAGCTGTAGCAAATCTCGGTTTTAATTTCAAGCAATTCCATCATTTGAAATATGAATAATAAATTGCGCTTGCACATGTTCATCTCTGATGAAAGCAAAAATGCTTCTGCAATGGGAAATATTTGGTTAAAATAAGTGGCTTTTTTATAGTTCAACTCAATCATTCTAATTGCGTCTTGATACAACTTAGGTAGCGCATCGTTGAACTCCATTTCATAAATAGGGATACCGATAACGCCAGGTGTTTCTGGTTTTTTCAGGGGCAGAGATAGCCACTTAGCCTCACCATTCATCAAAATTTTTACCCTTCTTCCCCAAAAAGCTGCATCCCGAGGATTGTTAGTGGTATGATCAAGTATCACCCATAGATCTGCTTTATCAATTTTATTGAATAACCCCAGCCAGGGCAGCATATCGGGTTGATGTATGGTAATTATCATCTATATATTATTCAAAAATTGGTGGTAAAACCGCATTTCTGTAAGGCGAAACAATTCGGCATATAACTTTCCGGATCCGGCATGGTCGTCGGTTTTTACAGTTATTTTGCGACAAGTATTTTCACTGCTATAGTGAGTAATCAGAAATTGAATAAATGTCTTCCCTATACCTTTCCTTTGATACTCCGGCAACGTAACTATTTCTTCCAGTTCAACACCAACGCCTAAATAACGTGGGATGGGGTAATAATTAGCCAATATGTAGGCGCAGGCAATACCATCACTGAATGCCAGCCAAACATCACATTTCCCAAATTCACCAGAAATTAATTGTCCCCAATAGGTTTCAAATGTCTTTAATATGAATAATGGCTTATCCTGCAATTCCCGTAAAGCTGTAAATACAACTTCGCAATCACTCCATGTCGCTTTTCTGAATTCTAATTCCATTCATTTATGCTTTGAATGATAAAATGCTGCTCTTCTGATTTCAAAGTACTGAAGTACGGAATAGACTGAAAATTGTCAAACCAATGCTGCGGTGTTTCTGAAGCTGATTTTTGCAATTCGACCATCTCCTTATCAGATTGAATATTGGCTAAACTTAAATAATCAAATAATTTTGTTTTATTGGATTGAATTAAAAACCGCCAAGGAACCACGCCTGCTTCACATTGGGCAGCAACCAATAGCTTTTTTTGGTGAACTCCACTTATATAACTATCCCGAATTTTCAGCAAGATATTCCGCTCTTCTGTTAATTGGGCTAATAGTAAACAGCCGAATGCAGCATGGAGATTGGCCATTCTTAAATTATACCTGGCTCGACCATCAAAACCGATTTGGTTATCGTAATATCTCAAATCTGCTATGAGCTGATTTTGATCCAGACTGTTGTGTAGTACCGCCCCACCCTCAATGCAATTAAACTGTTTGGTCGGGTAAAACGACAATACCATGATATCGGCAGATGACTGTATGGTAGTACGTGTAAAAAATGCCTGGCAGGCGTCTTCTATAATAGGAACACCATACTTTTTATAGGTTTCAATGGGTGCCGGAATACCAAAATGACTCGGCGCAATAATTACATCAATCTGTTTTTCCTGAAAAAGGGCTGCAAGTGCATCCTCCGCCAAACTCAGATGATTGGGTGAAATTTCACAGAATACCACCTCAAATCCATTAGCCAAAACAGCATTGGTTATTGCCTGACAGGTGGAAACCGCAGGTACAACAACCTTTGCGTTTTCCAGTTTCAAACTTTTCAACGCCAGGAATAATGCAGCAAAACCACTGGAAGTGGCATTTGCATAGGTATAATTAAAACTCGTGGCAAGTCCCTTTTCAAAAATATCAATATGCGGACCTGTAACCAATTGATTGGCCTGAAAGGCATCCACGATTAACTTGTCCTCGTAAGGCAAAGGACTGATTCTTAATTTAGGGATTCGGCTCACTCGTAGACGTGACGGAAATAATAGGTATCAGGATGAATCAGTAAATGTATCAGCTCATGCTTATCGGCAAGATGTTCAGCAGGTGTACGATGATCGCCGGCTACCAGCTTACCCTTATCATAACACTTCCACCTCGTCCATTCGCTGTCTGAAATATAAAAGGCTTCCTGAAAAAGGTTAAATCCTGGCTCTTTATCATAAGCCTCATATAGGAGTCCATAATCAGCTGCTTTTTTATCCTTCCAAAAATCAAGATTATTCAATCCGGTTAATCCACCGTGACTAGCTACCCCTTTAACTTTAATGTCAAACATAGTTTCAATTGTCTGTATATCGCGAAGCAGGCAGTCTTGTGGATTTTCACTCCAAATGGTTGCCTGATCCACTACTTCAGAATGATAGCCCAATTCATGGCCGCTTGCTATCAGTTTTTTAACAATACGATAGGCATCAAAACCAAAAGGATTATACTCAGGTGCGTGAAGTCTTAAAAAGAAGGTAGCTTTTATGCCGAGTCGATTAAATATATCTACTAGTGTTTCTGTCTTTTTTATCGAAAAGTCAATATCAACACGGTTGA
>JBILTA010000150.1:0-9694 GCA_044371785.1 Pirellulaceae bacterium
AGTCTTCACCTTTAACGGCTGCGGAAAATGTTTCCAGAGTAGCAGCTGGAGATGCAAGATTCGGAGAAGTAGCAGATGATTTCCGAGGAGCTCTGGTCAAGTTGGGCCACTGCGCCTCCGCAGTTGAGGATAGCAGAAAGCAGCACAAAAGTGTTCCCGCTAAACTAAGGGTTCGAAAATCAATCTGGCTGCGTGAGAGTGGTCGGGCGAGTGATTCCATAAGCCTTTGTCGAATAGGAGCCTAGGTATACCAGATGAATGAATTTGTTCAGGCTTTTTTTTGTGCGAGTAAATTAGCAGGCCCCAATTGTGGTGGCTACATGAAAAAGTATGCGGTTGTGTTGGTTGCTTGCGGGATTTGAACTGATAGCATAGGACAGGTTGGGGGCAATCTTGGTCCTTACAGGGGAGTGCTAGCAATGTTGTATTGGCAAAATCTGGGCGTGTTCTTGATCAGCAGTTTTTTTATCGCGCTGACGTGTTCTGCAGCAGAACCGTTTAGGCTGCGAGTTTTGACCTACAACATTCATCATGGTGAGGGAGTGGATGGGAAATTAGATCTAGCCAGGATTGCCAATGTCATTCAAGAGGTTCAGCCTGACATTGTGGCCTTGCAGGAAGTAGACCAAAACGTGCCTCGCAGCGGGCGAGTTGACCAAGCTGCAGAGTTGGGACGCTTAACGAAAATGAATCATATTTTTGGTGGAAACATCGACCTACAGGGTGGGCGATATGGCAATGCTTTGTTAACACGTTTTGAAATTGCCAGCCACCAAAACGACAAGCTTCCCAATGTGGCCAATGGCGAGCAGCGAGGTATTCTGAGCGTTTCGATTCGTTTACCAAATCAGCAGGAATCAATTTCAGTTTTCGCGACGCATTTCGACCATCGGCGCAGTGATGAGGAGAGAGTTCTGTCCGGGGAGCAAACAAACTCCATGGTTAATGGCAAAGGACTGGCGATCTTGATGGGGGATATTAACGACATTATTGGAAGTCGCACAATGGATTTGCTGGACCGGAATTGGAAGCGGGTCAATGATGTTCCGCTACCAACCATTCCGGTTTCGGAGCCAAAGAGACAAATCGACTTTATTTTGGTTCGGCCTGCCGATCGATGGAAAATGGTCGAGACGAAGGTGGTTGAAGAGCCGATTGCATCCGACCATCGCCCTTTTTTCGCCGTGATCGAGTTCCACTAAAAGTGTTTACTTGGTTATCTGCACGGAGTATGTTAAGGCTCCGGACAAATCAGGTGTGGTAATTGAATGAGGGTAAATCGATGAGTGCTGTTAGTCGACGTGGTTGGATACAAACGGTTGCCGCCTCTGCAATGGGGGCTTGGACAGCGTCGAGCAGCGGGTTATTGCTACCGAAGCTTTTGGCCGCTGAGGAAACCGATTCTTTGCCCATGCAGCTGTATAAAAGCCTGTCCGAAGAACAACGTAAAAAAGTCTGTTTGCCTAAGAATCATCCGCGTCGCGGTTATGTTAACAATTGGTGGTACATTCATCCTGAATACAGGATTCCAACAACCTTTAACGCTGAGCAGCAAGAGATCATCAAAAAGATTTTTGACGGCATGCATAGTGCAGAGCACCAAGCAGCGGTTAATGAGGCTGTACTGATAGATCAGTATGGCGAAGAGAAAAACGCTCCAGCTGCTGGTTTTTTTGGTACGCCGGACGATGAAGATTTTGAGTTCATCTTTACTGGCCATCATGTGACACGACGTTGCAACGCGCACACGGACAAAGGCTTCGGTTTCTGCGGAAATCCAATCTTCTATGGTCACTATCCGCATCCGATGACGAACATGCGAGAGAACTTTAACGAAGCCAAAGATCACCCCGGCAATCCTTATTGGTATCAGGGAAAATTGTTCAATAAGTTCGTGATGGCATTGGATGGTAAGCAGCAAGAAAAGGGACTTGTGGGGCATGAACCGAGAAGCGAAAACTCCGACCTAGTGATTAAGAAAACGACGGAGCTTCAAGGTCTACCTTGTGTGGATTTAACGCCCGACCAGAAGAAGTTATTGCTGGAAACGATGCGTGGAATGTTAGCCATGTTTCGCCAAGATGATGTTGATGCCACAATATCTACGATAGACCGCAGGGATATTCTCGATGAACTTCATATCTCTTGGTTTGGCGGGCGATACGACATTGGTGAAGACAAGGTTTGGGACACATGGCAAATCGAAGGTCCCAACATGGTGTGGTATTTCCGAGGTTATCCTCACATCCATTGCTACTTTCATCTCGCGTAGGGTTTGTAGAGCGAATCGCATCTCAGAAAGGCGAGCTGTCGATTTGGCGTTTTATTAAAGACCAACGCGCGGCGTGTTAAGCAAGTCGTTCTAGTCAATTTCGTGCATGAATCATGACGGAGAATGGCAAAATACCGATAGGTAAAGCAAGAAGTGACTTGCTTCACACGCCCTGCTTCTATTTCAGTTCGACGAGTGTGCGAATAGGTCGGAAGTCAGAGGTTTGATCACTGTCCGGGAAGTCGCCGTCACGCTGAAGGATTTCGCAGGTAATCGAAGCACTTGATTTGGCTTTGTCCCATTGGGTTGTAAAAACGAAGTCCAACAAAGAGTCGGGATAATCATCTTTGCTATCGCGGTTATTGTCGGCCCAATTGTTGTCGATCCATTTTTTGGGCTCGACCCAGTTCCAGACTTTCGTTTCCATAAAAGCCTCAAAGGCAGCGTTCCCCTTCTTCGTGTTAAAATCGAAGTCGAAGTTGTAACCACCCACAGCGATGCAGGGTGTCGTTTGCTGTTTACCCCAATCACATAACAGCAAAGCTTGGGTCTTACGAACGGCATCGCTACCTCGATGTAACTTGTTCATAACCACTTTGAACTCAAAGCCCGATTCAAGCTCCTTGAGGTGGGCAACCAAAGGAGCGATTTGATTGCCAGGTCCAAATCCTTTCCCGTCAATCGTCTTGAGCTCTTCTTTGTTTAGACACTCAAGTTTGGCAGGGTTCCAAGCAAGCAACAATCGCGATTGTCCTCCGGAAGTGCCAACGATACTTGCTTCACTACGCCAACGTTTAACAAACATCTCCGTTGCATTTTCAGGGACCTCGCTAAGTGCAAGCACATCGAAAGGAAATAAATCTTCGAGTTGTTTAGTAATAACTTCGGGATTGCTGCCGGGTGATTCGATGTTCCAGATCAAGATAGACACCGATTTCGGTTCGTCGCCGCAGACCATGGCGACAGACACAATAGTGAGTAGCACCGCGAACGTAGTGAAGCGACTAAAAAGTAGGGATAGCTTGCTCATTGAATCCATCACTATGAAAAGGGGAGGGAAGTCTGTTTATGATAACGTGAATCGTTTTCGATTGCAGCCAGACTTCTTTGACATGGTCTATTTCATGGTAGCTTCATCAATCTTCGCTTGGGACGATGCGAACTTCTGAAAATCGAATTGCTCCATTTCCATCCAAGATCGTCAGTACGTCTTCCGTGAATTGCTCACGGGGCCCAAGTCGCAACATTTTCTGATGTTGGGCAAGTAGTTTGGCTGACTCCAAGCTAAGGCTAGAGAGACCGGTGAGGCTTAGTATGCCTTCGTGTTTGCCCAATATACTGGCGGTTTCATTTGTGACGGTGTTTAGTCCCGAGAGCATCAAGCTGCATTTGGCATTGGTAAGTTCTTGGGCAATATCAGGTTCGATTTGCTTCAGTTTATCGAGTTTGATGTAGGAGGGGTTGTTGGCAGAGAGAGCTCGAGCAAGTCGTACGTCTGTAAGCTGAGTTAGGCTACCGAGCATTAATCCCCCTTGATGCATAAGTAGTATATCTGTTTCTTCTGGTGAGAGCTGCGAGATACGACTTAGGTTTAGTTTACCAATATGTTGAGAGAGGATTTTAGTCTGTTCAACCGTTAATGTCTTGATTCCAAGTGATAGATTTCCCTTGACTTGAACGAGTTTCAGTAAGCACTCATCTGAAATGGAGCTGACTTGGTACAGTTCTATGTTTCTGGATGTCGCAGCAAGCTTAGCCGCGAACTTGGGTGAGGAAATGTCTCGAAGGCGTGTGACTCGCAAAAAGCCGATATGTTTGGCTAATTCGTCTTCAGCATCTGGTGAGAGCTCTTGCAGTTCAGTTAGGTCTAGATTGGCTGGGATTTTTGCCAGATGTGCTGCTTGAATCGCTGTCAGAGAGATGAGCCCGGGAAGGCTTAGCTTGCCCTTAAGATGCGAGAGTGCTTGAGCTTGTTCGTCCGAAATGGAGAGGAGATTGAGTAAAACAAGAGAGCCGGGGTGTTGGGACAAGTTCTGTAGGACATCGACGGAGGCGTTGTTCAGCCCCAGAACCAAATGGCCTTTATGCTGGGCTAAAGCTTGGGCGATTTCAGGTGAGATATCTTTTAGACCGACGAGTTCTAAAGTGCCTTGCTGGGTCGCTAGAGCTTGAGCTGTTTCTGGAGAAAGGTTTGTGATATTGGGTAAGGCAAGTTCTCCCTTCGCTTTGGCTAGTTCATTGGCAACTTCCGTGTCGATGACTTTGAGGTTAGGGAGTGTCAGGAAGGATTTTAGGCTTTGAGCATTTTCTGCGAGAGCTTTTGCTTGGGATTTTGTGAGTGAAGTTGCTCTCGAAAAATCCGTCTGGCCAAAGAGAGAAAATGGGGATGCAATCAACAGCAAGCAAAGAATGAAGGTGAATCGCATGGACAATATTTCCCGTAACAATCATATGGTGGCGAAGCTTTGGGCACTGATGAGCAAACCCCGCATTTGGGAGAGCATTGTAACGAATTTGTAACGGCGTCTTGGAGGAAGTGTTATACTTAGCTGTATTGATCTGATGTTGTCCCTCTACTCGACAGTATTGAAGCTCTTTTTTTGACGCACCCGAGTCTTCGATAAAACTATGGCTACGGGTTAAGCGATCAACTCACTAATTTTCCCGGCAGTGGCTTAGGAAAATCACGGTGCTTGCCAGGGTGTTGTGCCACCTCGTTGAATATGTTTCCGCAGTCGAGCCTCGAGATCAGACGCCCTTTTCTTTTCGGTTTGAATAAGATTACGAGTTTCGCCTGGATCATTTTTGAGATCGTATAGCTCTAGCGGACTGTAGGGGTCATTTTGCAAAAGTTTCCAGCCATCGTAGACAATAGCTTCATAACTTTTGCCGCCATACTTGATGCCACCCTCGCGTCGCGTGAAGTATAGTTCGCGTGAAGCAGGTAGAGATTTACCTTTAAGTATCGGGACTAGACTGACGGCATCAAGATCTGTTGGCGATTCGCTACCCGCCAGTTCTAGAAAGGTTGGAAACAAATCGAAATTGAGTGCTTGGTAATCTGATTGAGTGCTCGCTTGAATGCCTTTAGGCCACTTCATTACAAAAGGGACTTTCAGCCCACCATCGTAGTGGCTTTGCTTGCCATCTCGCCAAGGGTCATTGTTCTGTGCGTGTGGAAGTGAGCCGCCATTGTCTGAGGTGAATACGACTAAGGTATTGGGAGCAAGCTTCAATTGTTCCAGTGTGCTCACAACTCGTCCAATGTGGTGATCCAAATGCTCAACCAATGCGACGTTCTTGGCTCGCGCCTCAGTTAGGGAAGGATCTCTTTGTTGAACCTTGTGGAGCCATTTTTCGGGAGGTTCGATCGGAAAATGAGGAGCGTTGTAGGCGAGGTAGAGGAAGAATGGTTGATCTTTAACCTGAGCGCGCTGTTGAAGATACTCAATGGCCCAATCCGTAAAAACTTCGGTCGCATGACCGGAAGGATGAACAACTTCTGTATTGAGCCGCATGTAGTTTTGGCCATGGCGAAGATGGGTGGTATAGCTATCCATCATGTCACCAAGAAAGCCATGAAAGAAATCGAAGCCTCTTTCGTTGGGAAGATTCGGAGACTCAAGGCCGAGATGCCACTTGCCAATGGCGGCAGTGTGATACTTGCATTTCCTCAGCAAATCCGGCAACGTGGTGACGTTGGGAGAGAAAAAGCCCCAGGAATCGTCGGGCGAAGTTCGGATAACACCTGGAACTCCAACTCGATCAGGGTAACGTCCTGTCAGGATAGCAGCCCTGGAAGGAGAGCAAACAGTGCAATTCGCGCGCATTTGCGTAAAGAGCATCCCATCTTTGGCGAGCTGCAAAAGATTTGGCGTCTGCGTGTCGGAGTTGTGGTATAGCGAAACATCCCCATAACCGTGATCGTCAGCCACAATCAGAATGATATTGGGGCGTGGCGGCGTCTCACCCCTCACGGTAGCAACCTTTGCTAAAACAAAGCTCAAGCAGAGAAACGCTATCAGTCGTAAAGTGCTCATTGGGGGCATGTGGCTCTTGGACTTCATTTGGGAAGAGGGATGGCGAGCATATCTTCATGTGGTTCGATGTCTGCTTGGTGCGTCTTTACCATATCAAGAAGCTTGGCCACGATATCAGGGTGTTTATCCGCCAAGTTATGTTTTTCTGAGATATCGTGTTCTAAGTGATAGAGTTCGGGTTTGGCAGGGACGACCTGCTTGCTGTAGTTTACCGGTTCGCGGGTCTTGATGTGTAGTTTCCATGGACCTGAACGAACTGCATGAAGTTCGGCGTTTGTCCAGTAGAAAAACTCGGTTCGTGGACTAGTAGCGTTGTTGAGAAGTGTTTGGGAGAGATCATAGCTATCGAGCTTGCGATCGGAAGGCAACGATGTTCCTGCCATGGCTGCGAAGGTTGCTAGAAGATCTAGTGTCGAGCCCAAGTCTTGTTGAACACTAGGTTTGATGTGGTCGGGCCACCAAAAGATCGTTGGCACACGTTGTCCACCTTCGAATGTGGTCCCCTTGCCGGCTCGGAGTGGGCCGGCTGAACCACCGTGGGTGTCGAAGGAAAGCCATGGTCCATTATCGGATGTGAAGACGACCAAAGTATTTTTATCGAGCTTGAGTTCTCGCAAAGTATCGATGATTCGCCCGACGTTAAAGTCGATCTCTTCAACCACATCGCCGTACAGTCCACGTGCTGACTTGCCTCGAAATTCAGTGGATGCAAATAAAGGGATGTGGGGCAAATTATGTGGAAGATAAAGAAAGAAGGGGCGATTTTGATGGGCTTTGATAAACGAAATGGCTTCATCCGTATAACGACGGGTTATCGTGTTTTGGTCAGCTGGTCGTTCAATGACATCGGTATTTCGTAGCAGCGGGACGTTGTAGTGAGCGGTTTCGGGGTAATAGGCATCGTCCTTTACGATTTCCGCCTTGTAGCCAGGTCCTCCCGTTTTATCCATGTCGTTGGAGTATGGGATACCAAAGTACTGATCAAAGCCCTGTTTTGTCGGGAGATATTGCGGTAAGTGACCGAGATGCCATTTGCCAACGATTGCAGTAGCATAGTTCTTTTGTTTGAGCATTTCTGCCAAAGTAATCTCTTTTTCAGGGAGTCCACCACCGGAATCAGGAAAGAGCACACCGCGTTTGGCACTGGTCATCCCGTTGCGAATGGGGTAGCGACCGGTGAGGAGACCCGCACGGCTTGGAGTGCAAACGGGAGCAGCCACGTAGAACTGCGTCCAACGTTGGCCTTCTTGGGCGAGTTGATCGAGTCGCGGAGTGTGAATCGTAGGGTTACCAAAACAGCCGAGGTCACCCCAGCCGAGATCATCGCAGAAAATAACGATAAAGTTCGGAGGTGTTTCCGCTTGTGTCGGGCTGTACATGGTCGCCAATAGAAAAAGTACTACAGCGATATGTGTTAGTTTGGTAGAGAGTTTCATTGGGAAAAAGATCGCAATAATAGAATAGGGTAATAGGTTGGATGGGTGAACAGTTGCTTTTACTTAGTCATGTTTTCCTTGGATGTGTCTGGCTGCACGGTAGATCATGAGAAATATGCCGCTGGCCAGGACACCGAAGACTAAACCCACGAATCCTCCGATGATCGCGCCTCCGTACGCTGGCAAATTCCAAGCTGGCTGTAGAAAAGCCAAAAGTGCTCCTAGTAAAGCCAAGGCCAAAACGCTGCAAGCAACGAAGATGGCTTGAAACTTGTTATCTTTCGAACGAACGTTTACGCCGGTAACCAAATCAGTAACCACATTATATGTGGTTTCTGTGCTTGGAGTGTCGTTATTGGTTGACGAATTGTTGGTCGTTGTTTGGAAGGGATTCGAAGGTTGTGTCATGTGACTGAAATTCCCGAGTTTGTTGCATGGTCCTCTCGTTCATCCGGATGGACGGATGGATTATTTTGGCTAAGTGGGCAAGCCAATCCGCAGACGGATTTCGATGTATAGGTTTGTAACGCGATAGCGCTTCGATAGCAACCTAAAGGTCGCGATCCGAAACTGGTTGGGGTAAAAATACTGGAAGCTCGGGGAGCTACGGGGGACACATTCTAAATTGTTGCTATGGAAAATTGCATTTGTTAGGATGCGTCCCGAAGTATTCCCTCCTTTGAGATCGGTTTGCCCTGAGAAGCATTGCTTCAAGAGCCACGAAGCGGTACGGAGCATTTCTATGCCAGATTTGGCCGATGGTGAGAGCGTTGAAGTACAAGGTTCTGGCGCGAAGCCATACGTTTTGAAGAACTCTGGTGGGGTCTTTTCCTGTACGTGTCCGGCTTGGCGGAATCAATCGATTGCGATTGAAAAGCGAACTTGTAAGCATCTAAGAAAGTTACGTGGTGAGGCGGCTGAAGAAGAACGGATTGGGGGAGCTTTGCCGCAGAAGCCAATGCGTAATACATCGGTTGATGATGCGGATGGTGTGTCAGCCGAACCGCCGTTATTGTTGGCTGAAGCTTGGGATAATTCCCAAGACTTATCGGGCTGGTGGATGTCGGAAAAGTTGGACGGGGTGCGTGCTTTTTGGGACGGAAAGCAGTTTTTGTCGCGACAGGGAAACCTTTATCATGCTCCCGATTGGTTTATTGAGGGCTTGCCACAAGTTCCCTTGGATGGTGAGTTGTGGTTAGACCGTAAAGCCTTTCAACGGACGGTGAGTATTGTACGCCGGCAAGATAAGAGCGAGCACTGGAAGACAATACGATTTGTGATCTTTGATGCACCGCAGGCTTCTAAGCCATTCGAAAGTCGAATCGAATATTTGAGGGAAGAGTCACTCCGTTGGCAGAACAAGTATGTCGAAATACTAGAGCATAAGCTCTGCAGTGATCTTGAGCATTTGCGAAGTGAGTTACAGCGCGTTGAGTCGCTGGGTGGCGAAGGCTTGATGTTGCGAGAGCCTGCATCTGTCTATGTGGCAGGTCGTTCGACAACCTTGCTTAAAGTGAAAACTTTCCATGATGCGGAAGCTGAAGTGATCGGACATGAGCCTGGAAAGGGGCGGCATCAAGGGAGGCTTGGCGCGCTGTCGGTTCGATTGTCCAACGGTAAGATCTTTTCTGTAGGGACAGGTTTTTCGGATAAGCAGCGCGAAACGCCTCCGCCGATTGGGGCCTTGATAACTTTTCGGTATCAGGAATTATCCGATGCGGGCATCCCCCGATTTCCGAGTTATGTTGGTATCCGCTCTGATATCGATGTGGCTTCGAAACTTAAAAGGGAAAAATCTGAAACTGTATCCAAACCTGAGGCGGCTATTGTTGTCGAAAAAAAGACATTTACAAAAGAGGCTACAGCCCCCGCTGAGTCAAGTTCGGACCTGTCGGGGAAGAGATATTTCGAGTTTTGTGAGGATGGTTCGCACAAGTTCTGGGAGA
>JBILTA010000823.1:0-2992 GCA_044371785.1 Pirellulaceae bacterium
GAGGCCGCTGAGTGCCCCGAGCTGGCGGAAGTCTCCGCTGGCTGGTGCCGTGCTCACATCGAAGCGATCCCGGCCGACCGTGAAGTCGCGGATCTTTTCGAAGGTGCGCGCAGACGTGCTGCCGCCGACGATGCCATCGGTGAGCAGGGTATACACAAAGCTGTTGATCCCCAGCCCGCCGCTGAGCACGTCAAGCCCGCCCCCACTGATGATCGTGTCATCGCCATTGCCGCCATTCACCGTGTCGACCCCGAGGCCGGCGTGGATCGTGTCGGAGCCGCTGCTACCGGTCACCGTGTCGTTGCCGTCGCCGCTCTCGATGCGCAGATTGGCGCCGAGCAGGGTGCTGCCGCTGAAGTTGAGCACGTTGGCGGCGGCGTCTCCGAGCAGGCGCACCACGCCGGTGGTGGCGGTGGCGTCGATCACCTCGATGCCATTGGTGGCCGAGAAGCTCTTGAGGCCGATGTCCACGGCGGCGGTGCCGGCGGCGGCCACGAGGCGATCGATCTCCCCGGCGCCGGTGCCGCGGTCGGTGATCGTGTCGTAACCCTCGAAGCTGCCGGCCGCAACACTGCCGGCCACCTCGTAGGTGTCGCTGCCACCGGCGCCGGAGAGGCTGTCATCTCCCTTGCCACCGAGGATGCGGTCGGCGCTGGCGCCACCGGTGATCGTGTCCTTGCCGTCGCCGCCGTCGATGCGCAGGTTGGCGCCCAGCAGGGAGATGCCGGTGAAGTTGAGCACGTTGGCGGCGCCATCGCCGAGCAGGCGCACCAGGCCGGTGGTGGCGGTGGCATCGATCACCTCGATGCCGTTGGCGGTGGAGAAGCTTTTGAGGCCGATGTCCACCGCGGCGGTGCCGGCGGCGACCACGAGGCGATCCACCACGCCGGTGCCGCCGCCCCGGTCGATGATGGTGTCGTAGCCCTGGAAGGTGCCGCCCGCCAGGCTGCCGGCCACCTCGTAGGTGTCGGCGCCGCCGCCCCCATCCACCGTGTCGTCACCCCGGCCGGCCAGGAGCCGGTCCCCATCGGTGCTGCCGGTGATCGTGTCGTTGCCGTCGCCGGCGTCGATCACAAAGCCGCCGCCCAGGAAGCGCATGCCGCCGAAGTGCAGGGTGTTGGCGTTGCCGTTGCCCTGCAGGCGCACCTGGCCGCTGACGCTCACCCCGTCGACCACCTTGGTGGTGCTGTTGACGATCTGCTCGATGCCCGAGCCGGCCAGGAAATTGCCCGCGCCCAGGCCGATGTCCACATTGTCGTTGCCGACGGCCACGATCCGATCCAGCCCGCTGAGGCCGGTGTCCCCGTAGGTGTCCTGGCCGCCGTAGGTCATCCAGCCGCCGCTCTCCAGCCCGCTCACCAGGTAGGTGTCGCTGCCCTCACCCCCGTCGAGAACGTCGTTGCCGCCTTCGCCGCGGATTGTGTCGTCCCCAGCCAGGGTGCGGATCTGGTCGTTGCCGTAGCCGCCGCTCACCACGTTGGCCTGGGCACTGCCCACCAGGTTGTCGTTGCCGTCGCCGAGCTCGATGCTGAGGTTGCTGCCGCGCAACTCGGTGGCGCTGAAGTTGAGGGTGTTGGCCTGCCAGTCGCCGAGCAAGCGCACCGCTCCGGTGGTACCCGTGGCGTCGATCAGTTCGATGCCGGAGGCAGGCCCGAAGCTGGTCAGACCGATGTCGACCCCCTCGCTGCCGGTGTCGCTCACCGCGACGATGCGGTCGCTGCCACTGCTGTCGCTGTAGTTGTCGTAGCCCTCGAAGCTGTAGGTCTGCCAGTTGGGATGGGCCGGGTCGCGGCCGCGCACTTCATAGGTGTCGTTGCCGGCGCCCCCCTGCAGCACGTCGTTGTCCCGTCCCCCGAGGATGGTGTCAGCCAGGGTGGTGCCAACGATGGTGTCGTTGCCCTCGCCGCCAACCAGGCGGAACTTGCCGCCGATCAGGGTCACGCCAGAGAAATCGAGCACATTTGACTGCCAGTTGCCCACCAACTGCACTGTGGCGGTGGTGATGCCGCCGTTGCCGTCATCGACGGTGGTGGCATTGATGATCTGCTCGATGCCGGAGCTGGCATGAAAAGCCTGGAAGCCGATGTCCACCGCGCTCCAGCCCAGTGCCACAATCGCGTCCACCCCATCGGCGGCGGCACCGGAGTCGGCGTAGGTGTCGAAGCCTTCGAAGTCGTAGGAGCGCCAGTCGGGGTTGTAGGGGTTCTGGCCGCTCACCTCGTAGCGGTCGCCGCCCGCTCCCCCGTTGAGCCAGTCGTTGTCGCGGCCGCCGCGGATGCGATCGTTGGCTGAGCTCCCGATGATCGTGTCGTTGCCGTCGCCGGCATCGATCAGGAACTCGCCCGACAGTGTGGTGGCGGAGAAATCGAGGGTGTTGGCGCGCCAGTCGCTGAGCAACCGCACCTCCGCCGTAGTGGGATTGCCGTTGGCATCGAGCGTTTGGGTGGAATTGACGATCAGCTCGATGCCGCTCTCGGGCCCGAACTGCCACAGACCGATATCAACGGGCTGATCTCCCAAGGCCACGATGGCATCCAAGCCACTGCTGCCGGAATCGGCGAAGGTGTCAAATCCCTCGAAGAGATAGGGCTGCCCCTCCACCCATTCAGGGGTGTTGCCAGTCACCTCATAGATGTCGCCGCCATCGCCGCCATCGAGCCAGTCGTTGTCGCGGCCCCCGCGGATGCGATTGGCCAGTTCGTTGCCGATGACCCTGTCGTTGCCATCGCCGCCATCGATCAGGAAGGAGCCGCCCACCAGGGTCGTGCTGGAGAAATCAAGGGTGTTGTTCTGCCAGTTCCCGAGCAGGCGCACTTCGGCCACGGCCGGCTCGGGGTCTGCCACGAGCGGCGGTTCCTCCACCAGCGCCGTGGTGGCGTTGACGATCTGTTCGATGCCGGAGCTGGCGTCGAAGTGCAGGAAGCCGATATCCACGGGGCCCACGCCTTCGGCCACGATCCTGTCGATGCCGTCCGTGGCGCTGCCGCTGTCT
>JBILTA010000715.1:0-2990 GCA_044371785.1 Pirellulaceae bacterium
GCGAATACTGCTCACCAACGACGATGGAATCTATGCACCGGGGCTTGCAGCCCTCGAGCGACACCTTCATAAACTCGGTGAAGTCCATTTGGTCGCGCCTGCTACCGAGCAAAGTGGTGTCGGTCATTCCATCACCTACCTCAGCCCGTTGGTATGCAAAGAGGTTTTCGATGGGAACCGTTTTCGGGGCTTTGCCGTGGAAGGAAGTCCAGCCGATTGCGTCAAACTTGGTATCAGCCAGTTGATTCCGAAACCGATCGACCTTGTCGTCAGCGGAATTAACGGCGGTTTAAATGCGGGGATCAATGTTCTTTATTCGGGAACGGTTGCCGCAGCCATTGAGGGGGCTTTTTTTCAAATCACAAGTGTGGCCATATCGCTCGAATACGATCCCCACGCCGACTTTGATACGGCAGCTCAAATTGCAACTCAATTGATCGCCCAGATTCTTAAACAGAAAGCCGCCGGTCCAGAGCTGATCAATCTCAACATTCCTACTGCGGCACTAGAGAAACGTCGCAGTGGACAATGGCCCGAAGTGCATATCGTCCCAATGGGCGTTGAACGCTACGGCGATCACTACATCAAACGCCAAGACCCCAAAGGCCGAGATTATTATTGGTCAACAACGGATCCACCACCCCGCAAAACAGACCATGAAACCGACCTCACCGCATTGGCGGAAGGCCATGTCACTATTTCGCCACTAAAGTTCGATCTCACCAAAGAATCGTTGCTGAAACAAATGCAAGCGAGCTGGAAATTCCACCTCGAAGATACTCCTAGCCCATTGTGATGGCCTAGGCCAAATAACGCAGATAGTAGGTCAACGCCGCAATCGTTTTCGCGTCTTGGATATCGCCGATTCGGAGTAAACGATCAATTTCGGTTAACGAACATACGCGTGTTTGAATTTGTTCGCCCGCTTCGAGACTCGTCTCGCCGGGCGACAGTTCACTCGCCACATAAACATACATCGCCTCATCGAGAATCCCGGGCGACATAAAGAAGCGATGTACCAAACGCAATTGCCCCGCTTCGTATCCAGTCTCCTCAGCCAATTCACGCAAGGCAGTTTCATGGGGAGGCTCTGGTGGTTCAAGAGTTCCCGCCGGCAATTCCAGTAACGTACGATCAACGGCTGCCCGAAAATTCTCAATCAAACAGATTTCAGTATTTGAAACTAGAGGAATTAGGACGCAAGCGCCCGGGTGACGAGCTACATGCTTGATGTGCCGCGCACCATCATCATCAATTTGCTCAACTTCCTCGACACGAAAACGCAAAGCGTTGAATAAAACTCTCAGCACAGTCGCCTTGGGCATATCAATCTCCGTCGCTAGCCCTAGCAACCTACGCCGCACGCCGCTCGGAATCGAAGCCTTCCAACTCCGCCGCACTGGGACGATACCGGAATTGCATTAGATAGGCATCTTCCGGAGTATCTTCGTAGAACTCATGCAAGACGGTAATCGCTTTGAAACCCATTGAACGGAAGAACAGTTGAGCAGCCAAGTTTGTCTCACGAACCTCCAGCATTACCCGGGTCCGACGTTGATAGGAAAGCTTGCCGACCAACTTCTCGACCATCACTCGACCAACGCCTTGGCGACGCCATTGGGGATGGACGCAGAAATTCAAAATATGCAATCTGGTCTTGTGTAATTCGTAGATCATAAAGCCGACAACTTGGTCGCCTACTTCAGCAACCATGCCGATGCAGTTTCGTTGTCGCAAGCAACGGATGAAATCCTCTTCCCCCCAGGGGAACTCGAAACACGCTTGCTCGATATCTAATACCGAAGCCATATCGCGGCGAATCATCCAACGAATATGGATACAAGATACCGCTTTCTCGATGTTCTTCATGCCGCGCTCCTTCGTATCAAACACCACTTCGTGCCTGCAAAAAGTGGGGCGAATCTCCTCATTCGCATGGCGGGTAAATTAACAGATACGATTTGTCACGCCAATACGAATTAAGACGCCTACCTGAGATCTTGTGATTTGCTTGCAAATCCGAGTTGCATCGCACCAAGTATTGGCCGGCACCTTTCGCAAAATGCCGTTATCCAGTCCTGTAAACATTCCTATTGTTTCTCTTCGGCCGCCTCAATTTGATCCTCTAAAGCCGAAAAGAATATCGCTTTGCCGCGTTCATACTCGCCAATATCCGCTTGCGATTCCAGTAAATGGAGCTTCGCTTGAACTAGTCGCTTCAGATCGTGAGGACGGCGTTCAAACCACATTTTCATCCGCAACAATCGGTACCAGATGGGCCCCTTCCATTCCGTGAGGATCACCTGATACGACAACGCTTTATGGCCATCTTTCAAGAAAAGAAGCGTCTTAGAATTGCCAATCCACTTCGGATTCGGAAGCCTCTGGAAGTTGAGCCCCTCAATGAACTGGGAAGTCTCTTCAAAGTTACCATCGGCAACTATTCCCGCGACCAAATCGATGTTCGGACGAGCAATTGACGTCGGAAACGCAGTGCTCCCCACATGCTCAACTGCCGTGACCCAACCCTGGGCCGCATCAAAAATGCACGACCGCATCTGTTCGAATTCCTGTTTCCAGCGTCCGTCGTAATGCGACAAACGCAGCTTAAATTCATTCATAGGCCCGCCACCGATCTCAAAGAACCGATTAATCCCCTCGCCCCGCCTAATCGCAATGCCCGACTCAATCGCAATGCTCTGTTGCATTGTTACAACCGGTAAAGCCCTTATCCCTAAGGCAGTCGGACTCCTCGCCAACAATTGTATCCAATTGCTAAAGATTCCACGGGAGAAAAAAAACTCCCAAACCGAAAACTACCCCCAGACTCCCAAAAGTTGGCGTGACTCGTTTCACACCATGTCCCCTTTGCAAGTAACGATATGACTGCCGTAATTCAAGCTCCCAAAAACCGCAAAAGTACATCGCCGTCAGAGCGATCGAATCCGGTAGAGCGTGAAAGAAGCGGTGGTAAGTTGTCAGCGACCCTG
>JBILTA010000717.1:0-2985 GCA_044371785.1 Pirellulaceae bacterium
ACGGGGAGCAGCGGCAGTGGATGGATGTGCTTGAGCTAAACGACATTTCTTCGCCGGTCAAGCCTTCCAGCAACGGTTATGCCTATGACGGCCCACCTTTTGATGGTGGCTCGACCGATATCCTGGGCAAGTTTGAAGTGAAGGAGACTGGCACCTATCGCATCTCGGTCAATGACTTGTTTGGGGGTACACGCAAAGAACCACAAAACAAATATCGTTTATTGGTTCGCAAAGCTCAGCCGGACTTTGCTGTGGCCGCTTGGGGATTACATGCAGAGTTGCGTAATGGCGATCGCAATGCGTTATCTAAACCTGCCGCATTGCGAGCCGGAAGCACGGTTGCCTTTGAAGTGGTCACGGTGCGTCGTGACGGATTCGACGGTGAAATCGAATTGAGCTTAAGTGGACTTCCCGCAGGCGTTACCGCAACGGGCCTAAAGATACCTGCTGGGAAAATGAGAAGTGTCGTTCTTCTGACTGCATCAGAGAGCGCACCGCCTGGATGGGCTAATGTTGAATTCTTAGCTAAAAGCAAAGTGGGGGAGACAGATGTCTCGCATCCGGTCCATATTGGACAAATGACCTGGCCCATTGTCGATTCTTGGAGCGAGATTCCAAGTCCACGTTTGGTGCGTGGTTTTCCAATATCGGTAACCACATCAGAAACAGCTCCTTTAACACTCGCGCCGCGCGAATCTCGAGTGTGGGAGGTGAAACAAGGTGAGAAGCTGCAAATCCCCTTGCAACTCAAAACTCGTGCGGAATTCTCGGGTTCTGTAGTGAGCTTGAGAACCTGGGGAGTTGGCTTTGAATCCCATCCCGCATTCAATATGAACTTGGCCGAACCTTTCCCTGAAACAACGGTCGATACGAAAGCACTGAATGTGACTGCTGGCGACTACACTATTGCCTTTTACGGAGTTGCTGTACCAAAGTACCGATATCATCCGGAATCTGTCGTGCAAGCCGAGGCGGAAACCAAACAAGCGGAAGCTCTAGCGAATATGTTGGCGGAAGAATTAAAGAAAAACCAGGAAGCATTGGCTTCGGCGGCTGCTGAAAACAAAGCGGTTGTAGAACAACAGATTGCCGAACTGAATAGCAAAAAACAAGCTGCCGACATGGCTCTACAGACTGCCAACAACAAATTGAAAGCTGCCACCGATCGCGCTGCCCCACGCGACACAGCAGAAATCGTGATCTCTGAACCCATTACTATACGCGTTCTACCTTAGGAATAGCTAGGAGCGACCTAATGAACCATCATCCATCTCATGTTCGATGTTGTGGTCCAACCACTTCAACTGCCTTGGGCCGACGCGGCTTTTTGCAAATGGGTTTAGCGGGTTTCTCAACCCTAAGCTTGCCTGGCATCTTGAGATTACAGGCTCAGTTATCTGCGAGTGATACTCCGCCGCAGGAAAAAACAGCCGTCATTATGGTTTGGAAACCAGGTGGATGTTCGCACATCGACACCTATGATCCTAAGCCTGAAGCGGGTAGCGAATACCGCGGTCCATTCAAGACGATTGCGACCAAAGTTCCCGGCCTACAGTTTACCGAACTGCTACCACGACAAGCGGCTATCGCTGACAAATTCACTGTATTGCGATCGATGCGGCAAACAGCCCCCGGCCACCCTGCGGGTTCGATGCAAATGTTGTCTGGAGATCCTGATACCCGCGACAAACCAAAGCCCAAATATCCTGACTGGATGACGGTCACAAACTTCTTGCGTTCTCAGCAAGGGGAACGAACCAATCCGTTGCCGCGGTATGTCGGCATTAATCCACCTTTAGAGTACAACGGACCCGCCTATCTCGGTGAAGCCTATTCTCCCTTCACGGTATCGGGTGATCCCAACGCGCCTCAATTTAATGTTCCCAACATCGGTTTGACAGATTCCAACGAAGTACAACGACTTCAACGTCGCTCCACCCTACGCCAAAATCTCGATACGTTATCGCGAGCCTTTGATCGTTATGGTGAGTTGGGCGCCTTGGATCAGTTCGAGTCTCAGGCGATGTCCTTACTTACCAGTCCCGCTACGAAGGAAGCCTTTGATCTAACCAAGGAAGATGACAAGACTCGCGATCGCTATGGACGTAACGCTTGGGGACAACAGTTGTTGATGTGCCGCCGTTTGGTGGAGGCAGGTGTAGAAGTCTTAACCACGAGCTTAAGCGGTCAACTCTGTGGCCGCGTCGGCAATTGGGATGACCACGCCGTAAACCATCATGTGTTTGATGCGTTGAAATTCCGAGCAGAAGCCTACGATCAAGCCGTCACTGCCTTGATCGAAGATATCTACGAACGCGGTTTGGATAAACGAGTTTTGGTTGTCGTTACTGGCGAATTTGGACGCACTCCGAAGATTGAATACTCACCGAGCACGGGAGCTGGTAACGCTAGTGCACCCGCTGGAACCATTCAACCGGGTCGAGATCATTGGCCCCGAGCATTCTCCAACATTTGGGCTGGTGGTGGAATTCGCACTGGCCAAGTGATCGGAGCGACGGATAAACGTGGCGAGGACCCAATTGAACGAGCATGTTCAGCTGGCGATTTCCTTTCAACCATCTACCATCACCTGGGAATTGACGCGTCGACAACCTTCATCAAAGATTTCAATGGTCGCCCAACGCCGATTGTGGATCATGGCAAACCGATTCCCGAATTGATCGGTTGAATCTAGCCAGCCTTTGTGCTCACAAAAAGCCTTACGATTCTTTCGAATACTATCGATAGCGGGAGGTCTATTGTTGTCCGCTCCAAGTTCACGGCCAGCAGGTTCAGTTCAATATCATAACAATGGCCGAGTAGTAATCGTCACCGGAGGTTGCAACGGAATTGGCCGGGCCATCGCAGAGTGTTTTGCCGTAAGTGGGGCGACAGTTGTGGTTGCCGATATCGATTCGGCGCTATCCAAAACACTCCCTCAGTCCATTCATTATCGAACGGTCGATGTTTCCTCCGAAGAGCAAT
>JBILTA010000716.1:0-2985 GCA_044371785.1 Pirellulaceae bacterium
AAAGTCACGGGCTTTGACCTCAGTGAAGTATCGTTGCGTTACCTTCAGCAACGACTCAATCGTCGAAAACTAAAAGCCGACTTATGCACAGCCGACATGTCCAATTTTTCATTGGGCAAAACATACGATGCGGCTTTCAATACATTTAATACCTTCCGTCATTTGACCGACGAGAAAAGCGCACAAGCTCACCTTAAACACGTGGCCGACCATCTTCGCCCTGGAGGCCTCTTTATCTTGGGCTTGCACCTTTTCCCACCAGGCTGTGATCCGATGGGATCGGAACGCTGGAAAGTTAAGAAAGGCAAAACGGAGGTCACGTATACCCTAAAGGTGATCGACGTGGAACCGCGCAAGCGATTGGAACATTTACGAATTATCATGTCGATCCAATCACCCACCGGAAAACGACAACTGAAAGCTGAATTCCCTTTACGCACTTACAATGCGACTCAGTTCAAGAAGACTCTTCAATCCGAACCCCGTTTTGAATTGTGCGACATCTTTGACTTTTGGTATGAGATCGATGAACCGCAAAAACTCGATAATGAAATCGTAGACACCGTGGTCGTACTGCGCAAAAAGTAAATGTAAACCCAGCGGAGCAATGTGTTTATTCTATTGCTCCGCTGATGTTGATTCGGCGGTTGTCGCTAAAGGCCTATCTCTCGCATTACTCACACAGCCGACACGTACATTTGTACGCATAGATTTCAGCTTACGGCCAAACACCCCGACCGCCCGCAATTCCGTCCTGCTCTCCTGCTCTCGCGCAGCGCCCCAGCCAAGGCCTCCCAACTTCAGGACAGACCGGGACTAGAAAACGACCTGTTGATTGGGGTACACTACGTCCCGATCGAGCCGTTTTTACATGCCCCGATTTTTCGTTCGCTTTCCCCTAGCCCACCTATCGCATGAATCATTATTCCAAACTATCCGCTTGGTTCCAGCGAATCCTATTGGCTTACCTGTGTTGTTTTAACCTTGAAATTCAAGCTCAAGACACAGCGACCCAATCAGAAAACGCCACCTATCAACTTCAGGGCGAATACCTTAAAGGGGAGCAAGGCGTTCAGATCGCCGCTCTCGGTGAAGATGAATTCATTGCCACACTTTATGCAGGTGGTTTACCAGGGGAAGGTTGGAACCGGAGTGAACCGCAAGTTATCGAAATGAGTCGTGATGATCTCGAAGACTTTCTGAGCGACTCGGGAGCAAAGAAAGTCGTTCGTTCGAGCGCGACCCTCGGTTTGAATCCACCCACTTCAGCCATCGTCTTGTTCGATGGAACCGAAACGACGTTAAAGCAGAATTGGGATGAAAAGGCCAAACTGGCTGAAGGCAAGTTCTTAGTAGGTGGTGCCACAACCAAACAAAAGTTCCAAAGCTATCGTTTGCATCTTGAGTTTCGCACGCCATTTATGCCGGAAGCAAGAGGGCAGGGGAGAGGCAATAGCGGCGTATACCATCAAGGTTGCTACGAAACACAAGTTCTTGATTCCTTTGGATTGCCGAATGGTAAAGACACTTGTGGATCGATTTATAGTGTGCGAAATGCTGACTTTAATGCTTCGCTTCCACCACTCACTTGGCAAACGTACGACGTAGAATTCACGGCACCTCAGTGGAATAGCTCAGGCCAGAAAATTGCCGATGCCAAACTCTCTGTGTGGCTCAATGGTTTTCTCATTCATCGCGATCAAGCGGTACCAGGGCCAACGCGAGCCGCCCCCAACAGCGAATCATCCGCGGGTGGGCCGTTGTACCTTCAGGACCATGGTAATCCAGTGGTCTATCGAAATGTGTGGGTGGTCCCTTTCGATGCTTCTGAAAGTGCTTATCGTCCGCGTATTCCAGCCTTTGAACGATTTGCGACCATCGTCTCGTCCGCAGAAGACCGCTCTGAAGCAGGACGTTGGCTGATCGGTGAACTCGGTTGCCAATCCTGTCATCGTATCGACTCTCTAGCGGATGTGGTTACCCCGAAATCGGCCCCCATTCTGACGCAGGTGGCCCAACGCATTCAGCCACAGCATTATGAATCGCTGCTGAAGAGTCCGCATTTGACCAAGGTAGGGACGACCATGCCCGACGTATTACACGGGCTTAACGAGCAAGAACGTAACGCCAAAGTGGCTGCATTATCCGCATTTCTACAAAGTACTGGGCGCTCCAGACAGAGAGCTCATGTCAACCTCGAAGCGGTGAAACGCGGTGAAGAACTGTATAATAAAATTGGTTGTACGATTTGCCATGGCCCCTATGCATCGGCCACAAGCAGTTCCACCTCCGTGCCATTACCGAAACTTTCCGACAAGTATATCCTCGAAGGATTGATTCAATTCCTCAAGAATCCACATGCCATCCGTCCTTCGGGCCGGATGCCGGCGCTGCATCTTTCCGACGAAGAGAGTCGGGATATCGCAAACTATCTGATGCAAGATCTGAAACATGATGCAGCTCATGACACTATGAAATATCAGGTGTTTCATGGTAGCTGGGACAAACTACCCGACTTCAGTGCACTGACACCGATTGCGACTGGCAGTTGTGATGGCTTAGACCTAGCCGTTGGTCAAAGAGCGAATAACTTTGCTGTGCGTTTCGAGAGTTTTATTGCCGTCGATACACCTGGAAAATATCGTTTCCATTTGGGTTCCGATGATGGTAGCCAACTATTTATTGACGACCAGAAGATAGTGGACGTTGATGGCGTTCATCCGCACCAAACCTCATCGGGCGAAGTCGACCTTGCGCAAGGTCTTCACAAGGTTCGCATCGATTATTTCCAAGGTGGCGGAGAATGGACTGTTGCTTGTGAATTGGAAGGCCCGAACATTTCACGTCAGCCTATTGAAAGTTGGTTGCAATTAGAAGCGGACGTGAATAAGACCAAAACGATCCCCGAAGTTCCACAACAGTTAGTCGCGGAAGGTCGAGCTAGCTTTGCGCAGCTCGGTTGTGTTCATTGCCACAAGCTGGAAG